>NZ_AVOF01000241.1:0-24519 GCF_000465935.2 Pseudomonas sp. EGD-AK9 | reverse complement strand
CACCACCGCCAGACGCGGCGCCGGGGCCTGCACCGCCTGGCCGATGGGCGCATGCAGGCACAGGTCCTGCGGCTGGATCACGCCGCCCTGCTGGAGGATCAAGGCGCGCTGGATGGCGTTGTCCAGCTCGCGCACGTTGCCCGGCCACTGGTGATGCAGCAGGCTCTGCGCGGCGGCCTCGGACAGGCGTACGGGGGACTGATTCATTTTTTTGACGTGCTTGGCCAGCAATCGCTCGGCCAGCGGCAGGATATCGGCGGGCCGCTCGCGCAGCGGTCGCCAAGCCAAGGGGAATACCGACAGGCGATAGTAGAGGTCCTCGCGGAAGCGGCCGGCCGCGACCTCGCCGGCCAGGTCGCGGTTGCTGGTGGCCAGCACGCGAATATCCAGGCTGATCGGTTTACGCGCGCCGACCCGCTCCACTTCACGTTCCTGCAACACGCGCAGCAGCTTGGCCTGCAGGCCCAGGGGCATCTCGGAAATCTCGTCGAGCAGGATGGTGCCGCCGTCGGCCAGCTCGAACTTGCCCGGCTGCGCCGTCACCGCGCCGGTGAAGGCGCCCTTCTCGTGACCAAAGAGCGTGGCCTCGAGCATGTTGTCGGGAATCGCCGCGCAGTTGATGGCGATGAACGGGCCACCGGCACGCGGCGACTGCTGGTGGATATAGCGCGCCAGCACCTCCTTGCCGGTGCCGGACTCGCCGGTGATCATCACCGTCGAATCGCTCTGCGCCACCCGCGCAGCCAGCTCCAGCAGCTGCAGACTGGCCGGCTCCAGCGCCACCGGGCCGTCGCGGTCGCCCGCGCTCAAGCGGCCCAGGGCATGTCGCGCCACCAGCTCCAGCAGGGTACGCGGCTCGAACGGCTTGACCAGGTAATCGGCGGCGCCCTGGCGGATCGCATCCACCGCCCGCTCCACCGCGCCGAAGGCGGTCATCAGCAGCACCGGCAACTGCGGGTAGCGGCCGCGGATCTGCGCCAGCAACTGGTGACCGTCCATGCCCGGCATATTGACGTCGCTGACCACCAGGCCGAACGGCTCCTCGCCCAGGGCGACCAGCGCCGCTTCGGCGCAATCCACCGCGCGGTAGTCATGCCCCCCGAGACACAGGGTATCGGCCAGGGCTTCGCGCAGGGCGCGGTCGTCTTCGACCAACAGAACTTTGGCAGCCATGGGGATCACTCCTGATTCATTCTGGGCGCCACATCGAGCAGCGGCAGGGAAAGGATGGCGCAGGTGCCGCGAGCGACCCGCGATTGCAGCAGCAGCTGACCCTGGTGGGCGCGCGCCACGGCCTTGACCACCGCCAGGCCGAGGCCGGTGCCGGTGGTCTTGGTGGTAAAGAAGGGTTCGCCCAGGCGCGCCAGGGTGGCGGCATCCATCCCCGGGCCGTTGTCGCTGATGCACAGGCGCAGCTGATTGTCGCGGCGATACAGGTGGACCTTCAGCCGCGCCTCGCGCCCGCCCGCCTGGATGGCGTTGTCGATCAGGTTGAGCAGGGTGCCGACCAGAGTGTCGCGGTTGCACAGCAGCTCGCCGGCGCGAACGTCGCACTGCCAACGCACCGTCATGCCGGTCACATGGGGTTCGGCGGCGGCACGCAGGGCGGCGAACAGCGCCTGCGGGCCGAGGCGATCCGGCAACGGCAGCTCGCCACGGGCGAAGATCAGCATGTCGCGCACCTGGTTCTCCAGCTCGTGCAGGCGCTCCTTGAGACGCCCGGCGAAGCGCTGCTGCTGCTCGGCCGGCAGCACCTGCTCGTTGAGGTGGCTGGCGTAGAGCAAGGCGGCGGACAGCGGCGTGCGAATCTGATGGGCCAGGGAAGCGACCATGCGCCCCAGGGCGGAGAGGCGTTCGTGGCGCGACAGCTGATCCTGCAGGCGACGGGTTTCCGTCAGGTCGGTGAGCAGCACCAGCTGCCCCGGCTCGCCATGCAGCGAGCGGGTGGCGATGGACAGGCGACGGCCGTCCTTCATGGAGATCTCATGGCCGTCGTCCTCGCGCGGGGCGAAGTTGCGCGCGATCACCTGGCGCCAGAGCATGCCGACCAGGGGCTGGCCGAGCAACGTGCGCGCCACCGGATTGGCCTCGCGCACCACACCCTGGCCGTCGATCACTATGACGCCGCCTGGCAGCAGGTCCAGCAGGCTCTGCAGGCGATGGGCCAGACGCTCCTTCTCCGCCAGCTCCTGCATGCGCTGGGCGCTGACCAGCGCCAACTGCCCCTTCAGTTCACTGACGCGAGCCTCGAGCAGGCTGTAGGACTCGCTGAGCTGATTGGACATCTGGTTGAACAGGGCGAAAGCCTGCTCCAGACCGGCACGACTGGCTTGCTCGAGCGGCGCCGAAGGGCTCGACTCGACTGGCTCGGAGGGGCGAACGCTTGCTTTCATCTTCTTCTCTCGCACAACGCACCGTCAGAAGACGGTCAGGTGAGAGAGGTTTAGCAATCCCCGTGCCTACTTTTTTAGCTTTATTTTTCAATCACTTGAAAAATAAAGCCGGAGGTTGCGTCAAAGCTCCGGCTTTATTGATCGAGTATCCGCCAGTGGCGGACGGATCAGTGGCGAGTCAATCCTCGTCCTGACCCTCCTCTTCACGACGGCTCATGCCGTACTTGCGCATCTTCTCCACCAGGGTGGTGCGGCGGATACGCAGACGCTCGGCAGCACGCGCAACCACGCCGCCGGCATCATCCAGCGCCTGCTGGATCAGGCCCTGCTCCAGATTGCCCAGGTAGTCCTTCAGATCCAGGCCCTCGGGCGGCAGCATGGCCGGGGTGTCCAGGCCCGGCAGACCGGCCATGATCGCCGCACGCTCCTCCAACTCCTCGCGCAGGCTGGCGGCCAGCTGCTCGTCCTCGTCGTCGACGTGGCGGAACTTCTTCGGCAGCTCGCCGACGCCGATCACCCCGTAGGGATGCATGATCGCCATGCGCTCGACCAGGTTGGCCAGCTCGCGTACGTTGCCCGCCCAGTCGTGGCGGCACAGCGACATGATGGCCGCCGAGTTGAAACGGATGGAGCCACGTTTCTCGTGCTCCATGCGCGAGATCAGCTCGTTCATCAACAGCGGGATGTCCTCGATACGCTCGCGCAGCGGCGCCATCTCGATGGGGAAAACGTTGAGGCGGTAGTACAGATCCTCGCGGAAGCTGCCCTCCTCGATCATCTTCTCCAGGTTCTTGTGGGTGGCGGCGATGATGCGCACGTCGGCGGTCTGCGTCTTGTTGCTGCCGACCCGCTCGAAGGTGCGTTCCTGCAGCACGCGCAGCAGCTTGACCTGCATCGGCAGCGGCATGTCGCCGATCTCGTCGAGGAACAGGGTGCCGCCATTGGCCAGCTCGAAGCGCCCTGCCCGGCTGGTGATGGCGCCGGTGAAGGCACCCTTCTCGTGACCGAACAGCTCGCTCTCCAGCAACTCGGCGGGAATCGCACCGCAGTTGACCGGCACGAACGGCGCTTCGCGGCGCTTGGAGTGATAGTGCAGGTTGCGCGCCACCACCTCCTTGCCGGTGCCGGACTCGCCGAGGATCAGCACGCTGGCCTCGGTGTCGGCCACCTGTTGCATCATCTGCCGCACCTGCTGAATCGCGCGACTGGTGCCGACCAGGCTGCGGAACAGGTTGGGCTCGCGCTGCCGACCGCGGTCGCGGGCCTGGTCGTACATCTCGCGATAGACCTGGGCGCGGTGCAGCGAATCGAGCAGCTTGTTGTAGCTCAGCGGGGTTTCCAGGCTGGCCAGCACGCGACGGCGCAGGTCCTCCGGCCAGTCACCGGCCGCGGTCTCGCCGATCGTCAGCAGCGGCAGGAACTCGTCCCAGCCGACTATCTGCTTGGTCAGCTCGAGCGCACCGCCCTTGGACTCGACCTCGCCCAGCAACACGCTGAGCACGTCGCGGCTGGAACTCAGCGCGGCGACCGCGTCCTGCCAGTTCTGGCTGCTACAGGCGAGGTATTCTTCCCCGAGGAAATTCAGAATGATCGCCAGCTCATGGCGGCGCGCGGCATTGTCGTCAATCAACAGGATTTTGGTTTCACGCCACATCTTGTGTTTGTCTGACTCGAGGAGTGAAGGAAATTGCACGCCAGATCCTCGACGCGCACGGCAATTGGCCACCAGTAAAGTCAATATCCTGGCCGATGTCAATTTTATGGCGTATCTTTTTTGCTCAACCAGGCAATAGCTAAGCAGCTGTTTGTCCAATCGGGTAGCGGCAAGCGATGGAAAGGGAGAATTGACAGGAAACTGCGGAAAGGGGAACCGAGCCCAACCTGACGGCTAAGCTCGGGAAATTGCGACTAAATCAACCGAAAAGCTGGTAAACCTTGGCGCCCTGACGAGACTGATTCAGCTGCACCAGTTCGCCAGCCAGGCGCTGCTGCTCGGCCTGACAAACGGTCACCAGCTCACGGTAGAGCACCAGCAGGTTTTCCATACTGCCACGCAGCTGCTCTTCATCGCGACTCTCGACCATGGCCGCATCGACCGCCATGCGGCATTGCAGGTCCAGCTCGCCGATGGCCGCCCAGTCCTGCTTGGCCAGGGCGTCGCGCAGAGCCGTGCCGGTCGCCTGCAAACGCTGGACAGTAGCATTCATAATCTTCTCCTCCGATGCCACGCCCTTACTGGGCGATGGCATCCCAAGCGGATTTGACCTCGCGCAGCAGCGCGGCCACTTCTTCGAGCAACGCCGGCTCGTTGTTGCGATTGGCCTGCAGCAGTCGCCCGGTCATATATTCGTAGAGGCTATCCAGATTCGCCGCCAGCTCGCCACCCTGGCGATGATCCAGCGCCTCGCGCAGGCCGCCGACGATGGCGATGCTCTTGCCGATCAACTCCCCCTTCAGCTCCGTCTGACCGCGCTCCATGGCGCCACGCGCCTGGGCGATACGGGTCAGACCACCCTCCATCAACATCTGAATCAGGCGATGGGGACTGGCCTCGAAGGCCTGGGCTTGGGTATTGACGGTCTGGTACTGCTGGAGGGCCGCCATTGCATTCATCGTCGCTCTCGCTCTGCTGTTTGGCTGATACCTTGGGTATCGGCTCTGGCCAGTAAAGCTTTAGGCGAATTTAACTCGCCGATGCGGGCTCAACCTCGGGGCCGATGGCGTCCCAGGCCTCCTTGATCTGGCTCAACAAGGCCTGCACCTCGTCCAGACTGCGCGGCGTATCGTCCAACGCCACGCCGGCCAGGCGCCGGGTCATATAGTCGTACAAGGCGTCCAGGTTCTCGGCAATTTCACCGCCCAGGTCCTTGTCGAGCCCGGCCTGCAAAGCACCAATGATGGACAGCGTACTGCCGACAGCCAGGCCGCGAACCTCCGGATTACCCTCGAGCTGGGCATGGCGTGCCAGGGACAGGCGCTCCAGGGCGCCCTGTAGCAATAACTGAACGATACGGTAGGGGCTGACGTCCTGCGCAGTGTTGACCGTTTTGTAGGTGTCGATTGGGTTGCTCATGGCTCAACTGTCCTTCTTCACCACGCCGGGCAGACTACCCAGGGCCTGCGCCAGGCGATCACTGGTCTGGTTCAACTGCCCCACCAGCGAATCCATGGCGTTGAACTGGGCCAGTAGGCGGGTCTGCAACTGCTCGATACGGCGATTGAGGGTTTCTTTCTGCTTATCGATGCCGCTAATGGTGGTTTGCAGCCCCTTCATGCGCTCATCGAGAATGCCACCGGATTGCGTGTAACCCTCGGTACGCTGCTCGAGGCGTTTCATCAAGCCGGTGTCACCGGTGAAAAAGGCGCCCACCGCGTCGTAGTTGTCCTTTAAAGCGCTGTCGAGCTTGCTGTCGTCGATCTTCAGGGTGCCGTCTTTCTGCGTGGTGATGCCAAGGTCAGCCAGGATGCGCACGGCATCCCCCGACTCACCGCCCGGGTTGACCAACTCGTTGCGCACGCTACCGAGCAGGGTACGCACGGTGGCATCGCCCACCAGACCGCCAACGACTGGTGCCTTGCCCTCGCCAACCTGGGTGACATTGGTCAACTGATTGGAGGTGGAGATCAGCTTGTTGTAGGTATCGACGAACTTCTTGATGCTGCTTTTGACCCCGGCATTGTCCTGACCAACAGTCACTGTCAGAGGCTTACCTGCTTCGGTCTTGCCGACCAGGTTCAGTGTCACGTCAGGGATGGCGTTGCCGATGGTATTGCTGGCGCTGCTCAGACTAAGACCGTCGACCTTGAACTCGGCGTTCGACGCCTGTTCCAGGTAGCCCGCGGCGGAGCCGCTGACTGCGGCAAGCGTACCGACGGGATTGTCCGGATCGCTGTAGTCGATGCTGCCGATGGCCAGATCACCGAGCGCGGCGTCAGCCGTCTCGATGTAGATATCCTTACCGGCACCGGTTTCCTTGGCGGTGAGCACCAGCCGCGAAGTACCGCCAGCCGGGTCATTGACGATATTGGCGCTGACGCCCTTGTCCTTCAGCGCCGTGTTAAGCTTGTTGCGGATCGCGGCCAGGTCGTCGCCCGCCTCAATGGCCACGTCGACGCCAGCATCGTCGCCAGCGCCCAGCTTGACCGTTAGGGTACCGCCCCCTGCGGCACTGAAGCTCGAGGCGAGAGTCTGGGTCGCCACCTTGCTGGCGCTCGCCAGACGCTCGACTTCGACCTGGTAATTACCTGCCAAGGCAGCACTGGCAGCACTGGCCGTCAAGGCAGCGGTATTGGACGAAGTCACCGTACGCTTTGCAAACAGCGATGGGCTATTGAGTTCCTTGAGCGCCGCCTGCATCTCGCTCAAGGCACTCTTGAGCTGGCCCAGTGCAGAGAACTTGGTGGTGGAGGCCTTTTCCAGGCGCGCCAACTGCGCCTCCTTGGGTGCGCGCTCGGCGTTGACTAGGGCCCCAACAATGCTATCAATGTTGACACCTGAGCCGATTCCCGTTATGCCAGCCATAAGTTCCACCTCGCCAATGGATTGACGCGAAGACCACGCCAACACGCAGAATTAGCAATAACCGTACCAGTCACGCATTCAAGCCTGGGCATTGAACAGCAGGCTACGCACCTCATCCAGGGTTTCGGCCAAACGTAGCGCTTCTTCAGAGGGAATCTGACGAATGACCTCGCCCGATACGCCGTCGGTCACCTTGACCACCACCCGCCCGGTCGAGTCGTCCAGGCTGAAATTCAGGTTGCGCTGAATACTCTGGGCGAACTCGCGGATGCTGGAGATTGCCTCCTCCACCGGCTGACGCCCGAGCTCCGGCGCTTGCGGCAATGCAGGCTGACGATCTTCCGGCCCTTTTTGCTGCGAAGCCGGCGCGCCCGCATCGCTGCGCGCCGTTCTGGCGGCTGCAGCACCAGGTATACCGCCAAGCAAATTGATTTCCATAACTTCACCTCAGATGGCAAAGCGGGGAGTAGCGCCAGCGCTACCCCCCGTGGTTCACAGCAACCAGCCCCAAACTTAACGCAGCAGGCTGAGTACCGCCTGCGGCAGCTGGTTGGCCTGGGCCAGGATCGCAGTACCGGCCTGCTGCAGCACCTGGTTCTTGCTCAGGTTGGCCGTTTCGGCGGCGAAGTCGGTGTCCTGGATACGACCGCGGGCAGCAGTTGCATTCTCGCCAATGTTCTGCAGGTTGGCGATGGTATTGTCGAAGCGGTTCTGCACCGCACCGAGCTCGGCGCGAGCACTGTCGACGAAGCTCAGAGCCTTATCCAACACTTCCAGAGCCTTTTGCGAACCGATCTGAGTGCTGATATCGATATTGCTGACATCTTCCAAGACGGAAACGTTGACTGTTTGGTTGCCTTCAAGAGTGTCGGCACTGGCTGCAGTGGTGAATGACTTGGCGCTGCTCAGTTGAACGGTGCCAACAGCCACAGCACCTTCGCCGTCAGCAATCGACGCGGCAGCGGTAGCCAACGCGGTTTCACCACTGTAGTTGTAAGACTGCAGCTCGATAGTCTCACCCGAACCACCATCGGCGAAGCTGGAAATGGCGATATCGTCACCGTTCTCGCTGACCATCTTGATCTCGGATCCATCGACGGTAGCGGTGATACCAGTTTTGCCGCTCTCGCTGTTGATGGCGCGAGCCAGATCGTTCAGATCGCCACCGGAAACCGTGGCGCGGATGGTGACAGGAGAACTGGTGTTGCTACCGGCCAGATTGAACTCGAAGGTGCCATCACCACTGACGCTCAGGCCAACCACGTTACGAGCATCGGCGGTGACGCCGGTGGAGCCAGCCACAGTGTTGATGGAGTTGGCGACAGACAGGGCCGAGCCGCTGACAGTCACGGTTTCGCTCTTAAGGCCGTTGATAGTCAGGTCAGCGGTGACAGTGTTGGTAGCGCCATTCTCCACACTGCCTAGCTGGTCGACAGTAGCCGAACCTGTAGCAGCATTCAGCGTGCGCTGGTTGGCGCCCATGTCGTCAGCGCGAAAGCTGTTCAGCGAAACATTGATGGTTTCGAAGGCGTTGGCACCAACCTGGAAACTCTGAGTACCGAAGGTGCCATCGAGAATCTTGCGCCCACCGAAACTGGTGGTATCGGCAATCCGGTTCAGCTCCTGCTGCAGAGCGGAGACTTCCTGCTGCAGGGCAGCACGCTCAGTACCGGAGTTGGAACCGTTGGCCGATTGCAGCGCCAGGTCACGCATGCGCTGCATGATGTTGGTGGACTGCTGCAGCGCACCCTCGGCGGTCTGCGCCAGGGAGATGCCGTCGTTGGCGTTACGCACCGCTACACCCAGGCCGTTGACCTGGCTGGTCAGACGGTTGGCGATCTGCAGGCCGGCGGCGTCGTCCTTGGCGGAGTTGATGCGCGAACCAGTGGACAGGCGCTGCAGGGAGGTATCCAGCGCCTTGGACGAAGAGCCCAGGTTGCGCTGAGTGTTCAGGGACGCAATGTTGGTATTGACGGTAAGGGCCATGGTGTTGCCTCCAATGGGCTGGTACTCAGATTAGCCGGGTGCTGCGAGCGCTTGGGCGGTCGCCTTAGTAAGGCACCCAGTTACTTCGCATTCGTCTTTTGTATCGGCGCTACCTGTGATGGCTTTAGGCTTTTTTCGAGTTTTTTTGTGGATTTTTTTTGTGTTTTAAAACAGCTGGTTATGGGGATATCAGGATCGATGCAGAGGGTTCGCCAAAGGGTTGTCGGGCTGGGTGGCAATTTGGTGGCTTTAGCGACCCGGGAAAACTCTGAAACAGTCGGGCGCAGGCGGGACAGCAGCTCTATCGCTGAACGGCGCTTGCGCTGGCCCGAAGCGAAATAATCCAGAGCCGAAGTATCACCTGGGCTCCCGCCTTCGCGGGAGTGACGGCAAATGGCTTTTCCCTAGCCCGGGAAAGCTTCGCGGCTAAAGCCGCGCCTACGCCCAGCGCTGAATCCCATCAGCGCAGCTGGTTGAACAGGTTGAGTCCGGCGATCTTCACGTAGCTCTGCTGCGCCGCTTCGAGGATCACCGACTGGAAGGCCAGGCGCGACAAGGCCTCGGCGTAGTCCAGCTCGCGCAGCTCGGCCTGCACCGCCTTATTGACCAAAGTGACGTCCTCGTTGTCGGTCAGCGAGCTTTCCACCACGTTGAGCCGCGCACCGATCTGCCCGCGTACCTGGTCCAGCGCCACCATATTGTTGTCCAGATTGGTGAGGCCCAGCGCTACCGCATCGCGTACCTGACGCCCCCCCTCAACAGTACTGGGCGCATCCTCAAGAGCCCGACGCAAGCTGGCGATGGTATTGAGGATGCCTACTTTGTTGGCAGGCGCGGTAGCCGGGTCGGTATCCGGCGGCTGCACGGTGAAGCTTGAACCGGCGGGCGGTACGCCGTTGATATGGAAGGCCACGCCGCCGTACTGCACCAGGCTGTCCTGCCCTTCCACCAGGCGCCGGCTGACCGGCACGCCATCCACCCCGTTAGCGTCCACCGGCGTCAGGGTATAGGCCAGGGGGTCGGCGGGGTCGTTGAAGTCCAGGCGAATGCCGCCGGCGGGAAAGTTGGCAAACGCCACTTCGTCGTCCACCAGCGCGCCGCTGAGGATGGGAGCGGCCGGCGCCGCCGGATTGCCGCCGACAGTCAATCGTGCGGCATTGCGGCCGCTGTCGAAAATCGCCCGGCCGCTGTCGCTGATTGGCAGCTCCAGCGAGCTGGCAATCTGCAGTTTCCGCTGGCCATCGTCGCCCTGGTACAGATAGCTGCCATCGGCGCTGCGCAGATAGGGCTGGGTCTTGCCCTGGAAGCCGGCGAACAGGTATTCGCCGCGAGCGTTGCGGGTATTCATCAGCGCCAGCAACTCGTCTTCGCGCTGGCCCAGTTCGGCGGCGATGGCCTGTCGCCCGGCCTGATCGAGCCCGCCATTGCCCGCCTGCACGGTCAGCTCGCGCACGCGCTGCAAGATGGTGTTGACCGAGTTGAGGGTGACCTCCTCCTGAGTCAAGCTGTTCTTCGCCGCCGTCAGGTTGGACTGGTACTGGCTCAGCACCGACTGCTGCTGCTCCAATTGCAGCAGGCGCACCGAAGCCACCGGGTCGTCCGCCGGAGTGAGGATGCGGTTGCCGGTACTGATCTGCTCCTGGGTACGGATGGCATTGGCGTAGTTGCGCTGCAGGCCGGAAACCCCGTTGTTGAATGCCTGGATGGTGGAGATGCGCATGCTTGAGCCTCTTGATGCGACCGTCGAGCATTGACGGAGTCGTAGGGTGCGCCGTGCGCACCTACGGTTTATCTAAATGAACTGATCAGGGTATCGAACAAAGAGCGGGCAACTTGAATGATTTGTGCCGAGGCGTTGTAGTACTGCTCGAACTTGATCAGGTTGGCCGCTTCTTCGTCCAGGTTGACCCCCGACAGCGAATCGCGGTTGTCCGTGGCCTGCTTGAGAATCGCCGTGGTCGCCTCGCCATCCAGCCGCGCCTGAGCGGTCAGGGTGCCAACCCGTTCGACCAGATCGCCGTAGCCATCGGAGAAACTCACACCGGTACTTCCTGGCGCGGCGGGATCGACGCCGATGGCCGCCTTCGATTGCAGGTCGGCCAGTTTCAGCGCGTTGCGGTTGTCGGATACGCCATTCGCATTGAAGGCAACAGCGAAGGTGTCGCCCTCCTGCGGCCGGCCGCTGAGGGTCAGGCGCAGGGTGCTGCCATCGGCCAGCTGCAGTTCGTAGCTATTGGTCTGCCCGGGCTGAAAGGTGGCCGGTGCGGCCGGCGTACCATCGGCGTTGATACGGGTCAGGGTGGCGCCAGCCGGCACGGTAAAATCACCGGCGGCCTCGTCGTAGGTCAGGGTTACCGGCAGAGCGCCGGTCAGGCTGCCCAGATTCAGCACGGACTGCAGGTCGGGCTGGCTAATGGCGCCGGTGCCGCGGTTTTGCAGATTGGACTCGGCCCGCACCGGCGCGGCAAAGGCCAACTGGTCGGGCTGATCGAGCACGACAGCAATGTCGCCGGCGCCGCGACGGGTCGGCTGCAGCAGGAAGATGTCACCCGCCGCCGGCGCCGGCGTGCCGACGTCGATGGTGAAGCCCTGGTCGCGACCACTGCTGTCGCTGAAGCTGAGCGTGCCGGGCGGGTTCTCGGTCACGCTCATCATCGCGTTATCGCTAAGGCGGCGCGCCGTGTAGTTGGTGCCGTCGAACTCCAGGCGGTAGTCGCTGGCGGTGAGCTGGCTGGTGTCGCCTATGTTGAGCAAGGGCTGGGCATTGCTGCTGTTGCTACTGAAAACGCGTACGCGCAGTGCTGCCAACGCCGGATCGTTGAAGTCGCCGAACAGCGCGCTCCCCACCTGCCCCTTGAGGTCGAGGCCCTGGCCAAGCTGACTGTTGACCTGATCGCTGACGGCCAGGGCCAGACGGCCGAGACTGTTGAAGGTGGAGTCCAGTACCTCCTGGCGATAGCGGATCAAGCCGCCCAGCTCGCCGCCGCTGAGCTGGGTGGTAATGGTCTGGCGCGAGTTGCCGCTGACGAACTGAACCTCGAAGCGCGTGGGATCGCCCTGCCCCGGCCCGACCTCCAGGCGGCTGGCGGTAGCGCCCACCACCAGCGGCTGGCCGCTGCCGATAAACAGGTTGTAGCTGCTGTCGTCCTGCGGCACCACGGTGACGCCGACGTAGGTGGACAGCTGGCGCACCGCCTCGTCGCGGGCATCGAGCAGGTCGTTGGGCTGCTGGCCGTTGGCCGCCGCGACGGCGATGGCGTTGTTCAGGCTGGCGACGCTGGTAGCCAGGCGGTTGACCTGATCGCTGACCGCCACCATCTGCTTGTTGAGAAAGTTGTTCTGCTCATTGAGCCGTTCGTAAACGGTATTGAAGCGCCGCGAGAGGCCCTCGGCCTCGGACAGCACCAGTTGCCGCGCCGGGATATTGGCCGGATCTTCCGCCGCGGTCTGCAACGCGGCGAAGAAGGATTGCAGCGAGGGGGTGATGCCGGTGGTGGAGCCGGCCAGCAAGGAGT
This sequence comes from Pseudomonas sp. EGD-AK9, assembly GCF_000465935.2. Taxonomy (NCBI): domain Bacteria; kingdom Pseudomonadati; phylum Pseudomonadota; class Gammaproteobacteria; order Pseudomonadales; family Pseudomonadaceae; genus Pseudomonas; species Pseudomonas sp. EGD-AK9. The sequence goes on along the minus strand of NZ_AVOF01000241.1, from coordinate 12,103 downwards.
CGAGCTGATCGATTTGGCTCTTGTAGGCCGCCACGTCGCTGGCCAGCGCCGTGCTGGAGCGCAACTGGCTGGTAAGAAACTCGCTGTAGCTGCGGCGGATGTCCACCAGGCTGGTACCCGAGCCGATATAGCCGGCGCCGCTGAACTGCGGAATGCGCGTGGCCTGCACCGCATCCTGGCGGGTATAGCCCGGTGTATTGATATTGGTGATGTTATGACCGGTGACGCTGAGCTGGGTCTTGCTGGCGGCAAGCCCGGACAGGCCAATACTGAGTAGGTCAGCCATGGTTCAGCCTCAAGTCCTTGTGGTGGCGCTATCGGCAGCCGCCACGGCCTGGTAGGTCTGCATCTTGCGGGCGATCTGGGCGATCTTGCGCGCATAGTTGGGGTCGGTGGCGTAGCCGGCCTGCTGCAGTTCCTTGACGAAACGCTCCGGATTCTCGGTGGCGTTCAGCGCTTTTTCGTAGCGCCCGTTGCTCTGCAGGAAGCTGACGTAGTCGTCGAAGCTCTGCGCGTAGGAGTCGTAGGCGCGGAAGCTGGCCGCTTCCCTGACCGCCTTGCCGCCCTTGTACTCGGTGGTCAGCACCCGCGCCGACTCGCCGTCCCAGCTGTTGTGGCTCTTGATGCCGAACAGGTTGTGGCTGCTCTCGCCGTCGCGGGTGCGAATGATCGACTTGCCCCAGCCGGTCTCCAGCGCGGCCTGGGCCACCAGGTAGCGCGGGTCGACGCCGATCTTCTCGGCCGCCGCCTCGGCCATCGGCAGCATGGTGGCGACGAACTCCTGCGGCGAGGCGAACGCGGCCTTGCCCGGCGCCAGCGGCGGCTGGGCGATGCGCCGGCCGCTGATGGCATCGCTGTTGTTCAGGCTCAGGCCATCGGCCTTGGGCGCGGCGAAGCTTTGTGCGGGAATCCAGTCGCCACCGGCCAGGGCCTTGCCCTCGCCTTCCCCGGCAGACGGCACGATACCGGCCAGCAGGCGATCGGCCAGTTTGCCCGGCACCGCCAGACGGCGGCGGTTGAGCAGCGCCACCTCGTCGCGGAAGCCTTCGCTGCTGGCCACTTTTTCGCTCTCGGCTGCGCTCGCCTTGCTCAGCGGTTGCTCGATCTGGGCGAAGGGATTGGGCCGGCTGGAGGGCTGCTTGAGCTTGGACATCTGCCGCACCAGCACATCGGCCAGGCCGATGCCGCGCCCTTCCTTGGCCAGGGTCACCGACAGCTGCTGGTCGTGCATGTCCTGGTAGGTCTTGCTCTCGTTGCTGTTGAGGAAATTGCCCTCGCCGAACGCCTCGCCGGCCGAACGCATGGCCTTGAGCATCTCGTTCATGAACAGCGACTCGAATTCCTGGGCGACCTTGCGGATGTTCTGTTCGCTGTCGCCGCCCACCTTGAACTGGTTGAGGCGGTTCAGGTCGGTGAAGGCGCCGCTGTCGATGGGGCTCTTACCGTTGCCGAGCAGGCCTGCAGAGAGTCTGGAATCCATGGCGCTGTCCTCAGATCACGATCAGGTCGGCCTGGAGAGCGCCGGCTTGCTTGAGCGCCTCGAGGATGGCCATCAGGTCGGAGGGCGCCGCGCCCACCTGGTTCACCGCACGCACGATCTCGTCGAGGCTGGTGCCGGGGCCGAACTTGAACATTGGCTTGGCCTCCTGCTCGGCGTCCACCCGCGAACGCGGCACCACGGCGGTCTGGCCGCCGGAGAAGGCCTCGGGCTGGCTGACGATGGGGTCCTCGGTGATGGTCACGGTCAGGCTGCCGTGGGTCACCGCCGCCGGCTGCACGCGCACGTTCTGGCCGATGACGATGGTGCCGGTGCGCGAGTTGATGATGACCTTGGCCACCGCCTGGCCGGCCTGCACTTCGAGGTTCTCCAGGATCGACAGGTAGTCGACGCGCTGGTTGGGGTCGAGCGGCGCGCTGACGCGGATCGAGCCGCCGTCGATGGCCTGAGCCACGCCCGGGCCGAGCAGGTCGTTGATCTGGTCGACGATGTTCTTCGCCGTGGTGAAATCCGGGCGGTTGAGGTTGAGGGTCAGGCTGTTGCCCTGATCGAAACCGCTGGGCACCGGCCGCTCCACCGTGGCGCCGCCGGGAATGCGCCCGGCCGAAGGCACGTTGACGGTGATCCGCGAACCGTCGCCGCCCTCGGCGTCGAAGCCGCCGACCACCAGGTTGCCCTGGGCGATGGCGTAGACGTTGCCGTCGATGCCCTTGAGCGGGGTCATCAGCAGGCTGCCGCCGCGCAGGCTCTTGGCGTTGCCGATGGAGGAAATGGTGATGTCGATGGTCTGCCCCGGCTTGGCGAACGCCGGCAAATCGGCATGCACCGACACCGCGGCGACGTTCTTCAGCTGCACGTTGCCGCCCGGCGGCACCTTGATGCCGAACTGCGCCAGCATGTTGTTGAAGGTCTGCACGGTGAAGGGGGTCTGGGTGGTCTGGTCGCCGCTGCCGTTGAGACCCACCACCAGGCCGTAGCCGATCAGCTGGTTGCTGCGCACGCCCTGGATCGAGGCCAGGTCCTTGAGCCGTTCGGCCTGGGTCGGCAGGCTCAGCAGCAGGCACGCCAGCATGGTCGCCAGCAGCAGCCAGTCGTTGGCGCCACGGCGGCGATAGCCGCGATGGGCGGCGGCGAATTGCCGGCGGCAGGAGCTTGCCTGCAGCGGCCGCGCCTGGGTCGCGGGAAGCAGAGCGCGCAGCGGCGAGCTCGACTCGCGCGCCGGAGCGACGTTGAACGCCTGACGAGCGGAGCTCGCGGCTAGGGGGTTCAGCCAGGATTTCATGGATACAGCCTCGCTCAGAACGGCCACATCGGGCTGAGGAAGAAGCGGCTCAACCAGCCCGGCTGGCTGGCGTCGGCGAAGGCGCCGGTGCCGGAATAGGTGATACGCGCATCGGCCACCCGGGTCGAAGCCACGGTGTTGTCGGTGGCGATGTCGTCGGCGCGGACCAGCCCGGAGATGCGCACCAGCTCGTCGCCGGTATTGAGGGTCATCCACTTCTCGCCACGCACGGCGAGGATGCCATTGGGCAGTACCTCGGCGACGGTGACGGTGATCGAGCCGGACAGGCTATTGCTCTGCCCCGCCTGACTGGCCCCACTGGCGTCACGCGAACCGGAGAACTCGGTGTCCAGGGTCATGCGGCCACCGGTGAGCGGGTTGGTCGCCGACACGCCACCGCCGAACAGGGCGCCCATGCTCATGTTGGCGCTGCTGTCCTTCTCTATGTCGCTGTTGGCGTTCTTGCTGGCCTGGGTACGCTCGTTGAGGGTGATGGTGATGATGTCGCCAACGCGGAACGCCTTGCGGTCGTCGTACAGGCCGTTCTCGAAGCCGGCCTGGTAGATCGAGCCGTTGTTCTGCGCCGCCGGCAGCGGCGTGCGCGGCAACACCGGGGCGTAATAGGGATCGTCCGGCTTGGCTGTCGGCGCCACGCAGCCGCTGCCGAGCAGCAGGCCAGCCAACAGGGGGAAACAGAGTATTTGCCGGTTCATAACCACTACCTCGCGGCGTTCACAACTAAATCAAGAAAGGATCAGAGGTTCTGCGTCACGAAGGACAGCATCTGATCGGCGGTGGAAATCACCTTGGAGTTCATTTCGTAGGCGCGCTGGGTGGTGATCATGTTCACCAGCTCCTCCACCACGCTGACGTTGGAGTTCTCCAGGGTGTTCTGCAGGGTGGTGCCGAGGCCGTTGAGGCCCGGGTTGCCGACTTGCGGCGCGCCGCTGGAGCCGGTCTCCAGGAACAGGTTGTTGCCAATGGCTTCGAGGCCGGCCGGGTTGACGAAGTCGGCCAGCTGGATGTTGCCGATGATCTGCGGCTGGGCGTTGCCGGCGGTGGTCACCGACACGGTGCCGTCCTCGCCGACGGTGAAGGTGCGCACCTCGCCCGGCAGGACGATGGCCGGCTCCAGGGCGAAGCCGCTGGAGGTGACGATCTGGCCGTCGGAATCGAGGTGGAAGCTGCCGTCGCGGGTGTAGGAGACGGTGCCGTCGGGCTGCAGGACCTGGAAGAAGCCGCGGCCGTTGATCGCCAGGTCCAGCGGCTGCTCGGTGGTCTGCAGGCTGCCGGCGGTGAAGATCTTCTGCGTGCCGACCACGCGCACCCCGGTGCCCAGCTGCAGGCCGGAGGGCAGTTCGCTGTCCTGGCTGGACTGGCCGCCCGGCTGGCGACGGATCTGGTACAGCAAGTCCTCGAACTCGGCGCGATCGCGCTTGAAGCCGGTGGTGGAGACGTTGGCCAGGTTGTTGGAAATGGTGGTCAGGTTCATGTCCTGGGCGGACAAACCGGTCTTGCTGACCCACAGTGCCGGAAGCATATCGACTCTCCTCGGACGCCAGATTCATGGCGCCGCGTGCTGATAATTAGCTAATTTGCAAAACCCGCGCCATGGACGAGGCGTTGTCCTCGGCGGTGCGCATCATCTTCACTTGCAGCTCGAACTGGCGTGACAGCGAGAGGATCGCGGTCATCTCCTCGACGGCGTTGACGTTGCTCGACTCGAGAAAGCCGGAGGTCACCTGCACCAGGGCATCGGCCGGCGCCGCGGCCTGGCCCTTGACCCGGATCAGGCCGTCGCTGCCCTTCTCCAGCGACTTGGGATCGGGGTTGACCAGCTTGATGCGGTCGACCTCGGCCAGCACATTGGGGTCCTCGCCGAGGGCGCGAATGCTGATGGTGCCGTCCTGGCCGATCTCCACCTTCTGCTCTGGCGGCACGGCAATCGGCCCGGCATTGCCGATCACCGGCAAACCGTTGCCGGTGCGCAGCATGCCGAGGGCGTCGATGTTCAGGCTGGCGGTGCGCACGTAGGCCTCGCTGCCGTCGGGCGCCTGCACGGCGATCCAGCCCTTGCCACCGACCGCCACGTCCAGATCGCGGCCGGTTTCCTGCAGCGAGCCGGGACGAAAGTCGGTGGCCGGGCGCTCGCTCATGGCGTAGACGCGCGCCGGGTAGCTGTCGCCGAACAGCGGCATGGAGCGCGCCTGCTCGAAGTCGCGACGGAAACCCGAAGTGGAGACGTTGGCCAGGTTGTTGGCGTGCGCGCGCTGCGCCAGGGTGTTGTTGTGCGCGCCGGTCATGGAGACGTACAGCAGCTTGTCCATGGTGATTCTCCGAGAGGGCCTGTTGCCCGTGGCTCTTTGCAAGCTATTCAGCAAGCGCCGTGCCAGATTCGAAAAGATCACTCAAGCAGCTGATTTACAAGGCTTTATTAAAACAGAACGGCAATCCGGAGAACGCCGGCGGCGAGAGTTTGCCGGCGCCGGAACGGCAAAGCGGCAAGCCAGGCTTGCCGCTTTGCCGGAGCGGGTTTCATCAACGCAGGTTGATGATGGTCTGTGTGATGGCGCTTTCGGTTTCGATGGTCTTGGCGTTGGCCTGGTAGTTGCGCTGAGCGACGATCAGGTTGACCAGCTGATCGGACAGCTCGACGTTGGAATCTTCCAGGGCGCCGGACTGCAGCGCGCCCAGGGTGCCGGCGCGCGGCGTGCCGACCACCGGCTCGCCAGACTCGAAGGACTGCACCCAGGCGGTCTTGCCCACCGGCGTCAGGCCCTGCACGTTGGCGAAGTTGGCCAGCACCACCTGTCCCTGCACCTTGGACTGGCCGTTGGTGTAACGGGCGAAGATCACCCCGGTGTCGTCGATTTCCAGGCCGGCCAGCTGGCCTGTGGTGTAGCCGTCCTGGCTGACGCTGTTGACCGCGAAGGAACTGGCGAACTGGGTCGACTGGCGCAGATCGATATTGACTCCCGTCGCGTTGGCCGTCGCCCCGTTCGGCCCCCACACCGGCGGCACCGAGTTGTCCGGCGCGGCCGGCACCCAGCTGCTCAGGTCGATGGTGCCGTCGGCGGCCACGGTGAAGCCGGTCGGCGTCGAGGCGATCAGCGCGGCCACGTCGAGCTGGCCGGCGGTGGTGAACTGCAGATCGACGCTGGACGGCGTGGTCAGGGTCGGATCGTCCGGATTGCGCCCATCGATCAGCACGTTCATGGTCCAGCTGTTGGCCCCGGTCTTGACGAAGTACTGGGTGAAGACGTGGGCGTTGCCCTGAGTATCGTAGATGTTGGTCGAGGTGGACGAGTTGTAGCTGGTCGGATCGGTCGGGTCGAACGGCACGGTGGTCGGCACGGTGTTGTTCGAGTTGAGGTTGAAGGTCTGATCCAGGTTGGCGGTGGCGCGCGGCTCCTGGTTGGTGGTCTGGATACGAATGTCGTTGACCACACCGTTTTGCAGGTTGCCGTTGGCATCGACCGAGTAGCCCTGCAGGCGATAGCCGAAGTTGTTCACCATGAAACCGTCGCGGTCGGTGCCGAAGTAACCGGCACGGGTGTAGCTGATCTCGCCGTTGTTGCTGGTGACGAAGAAGCCGTTGCCGTTGATCGCCAGATCCAGGGCGTTCTGCGTGTAGTTGATGTTGCCCTGGTTGAACTGCTGTGAGATGTCGCCGAGCAGCACCCCACTGCCCTGCGGGTTGGAGCCGGACCCCAGCACCGAGGCGGCATAGACATCGGCGAATTCGGCGCGCGACTGCTTGAAGCCGGCGGTGCCGGCGTTGGCGATGTTATTGCCGGTGACATTGAGATCCTTGGTCGCGGCGCGCAGGCCGCTGAGACCAATATTGAACGACATGGAGGACTCCTTTGCCGGAACTGCCGGCGGCAATAGTTATTGGCCGATGACTTGCACTTGGGAAATCGGAACGCTGCCGAGGCCGGCGAGGTTGAGCATCAGCTCGCTGCCGCCCAGGGTGACGCTGTCGACGTTGGCCGGCAGCAGGGTGTACAGGCCCTTGGTCTCGTCGCCGTAGGTGGCCTGCGCCTCGAACTTGTAGGTGCCGGGCGGCATCAGCTTGCCGCTGGAATCCTTGCCGTCCCAGATGAAGCTGACGTTGCCGGCAGCCTGCTCGCCCAGGTTGATGCGCGTGACCACCGAGCCGGCGCTGTCGTAGACGTTGACGTAGACGTTGCTGCTGCTGACCGGCAGCACCGTGCTGGCCTTGAAGCTCTCGCTGGTATCGACCACCGCCTTCTCGCTCGGCACTATGACCTTGCGCCCGACCAGCGACGAGGCCTGCAGCGCCTGCGACGATTGATAGCCGGAGAGCAGCGACTCCATGCTGGTATTGAGCTTCTCGATGCCCTCGACCTGGCTGAACTGCGCCAGCTGGGCGATGAACTCGCCGTTGCCTTGCGGCTCCAGCGGATTCTGGTTGTTCAACTGGGCCACCAGCAGGTTGAGGAACTCGTTCTTGCCGAGTTCCTTGTTCTGCGTGGTGTCCTGCTTGATCTGGTACTGATCCAGTACCGAACTGGTGCCGCTGACTGTGCTCATGCCTGACTCCCTTTCGCTGACTTACTGACCCAGGGTCAGCACGCGCTGCAGCATCTGTTTGGCGGTATTCATCATTTCCACGTTGGTCTGGAAGGCGCGACTGGCGGAAATCATGTCGGCCATCTCCTCGACCACGTTGACGTTGGGGTAGTAGACGTAGCCGCCGGCGTCCGCCGCCGGATGATCCGGCTCGTAGCGCGGCATCAGGCTGCTCTGGTCCTCGACCACGCCGAGCACCTGCACGCCACGGCCGGCCTCGTCCTGCTCGGCGAACAGCGAACCGCGGTCGCCGCCCTGCGCCTGCTGGAACACGGTGGCGAACACCGGATGGCGGGCGCGGTAGGTCTGGTCGATGCTTGAGGACACCGTTTCGGCGTTGGCGATGTTGCTGGAGATGGTATTGAGGCGCGTGCTCTGCGCGCTCATGCCGGTTCCGGCGATATTGAAGACACTGGCAAGGGACATGGTCGCGCTCCTTATTCGCCGCGCAGGGCGCTGGTCAGCCCTTTGAACTTGCTGTTGAGGAAGGTGAAGCTGGCCTGAAAATGCACCGAGTTCTCGGCGTAGTTCGACTGCTCCATCTGCAGGTCGACGGTGTTCTGGTCCAGCGAGGCATGCAGCGGCGTGCGGTAGGCCAGCTCGGCCTGGCCGGTGGCGATGCCCTCGGCGCCGATATGGCGGCCGTCGGTGCGCGCCAGGGCGACGTTGCCGCGCTGCTGCTTGGCGCTCTGCGCGGACAACACGCTGGCGAAGTCGAGATCGCGCGCCTTGTAGTTGGGGGTATCGGCGTTGGCGATGTTGTTGGCCAACACCTCGGCACGCTGGGCGCGGAAGCCGAGTGCCTGTTCGTGGATACCGAGGGCCTTGCCGAAATTGATGCTCATGCTCTGCAACCTTTGCCGCTGGGGCAGTCTGGTCTTTCCTGTCAGACATTCAGCAAAGCTTGTGCCAACTAATAAATCACTTATAAATCAGTTATTTAAACAAATAACGAGACGACGCAAGCGGCAAAGCGGCAAGCCCTTACCGCCCATAGGCAAGCGAGCGGCAAAGGCCGTTCGACTGTTTGCCGCCCGGCGGTGATGCCGGGGAGTGGCCTCGATCACCAATGGACAGATCGAATGGCGCCCGCGAAAACCGAGTAGCCCGGATGCGATTGCTGGCCAGGGAAGCCCCCCCGGGTTGCCTTTGGGCCACAGGACCAGCTGGAAGGCTCAGGAGAGTGGAAGTCGCCGCTGAAGCACCTCCCACGGGGTGCCGCCTCGGCGCAACGGGGTCCGGACAGCGCACAGGCGAGATCCCCAGGCCAGGAAACGCAAACGGGAGGCCTAGGCCTCCCGCTCTGCTCCCTTGACGTGATCGCGCCACTACTTGGCCTTGTAGATGATGCCCGGACTGCACTGCACCATCTGGTACTTCTCGGGTAGGCCGTTGAGCGCCTCGGACGCGCCGAGGAACAGGTAGCCGCCCGGCTTGAGGCTGGCATGGATGCGCGTGAGGATGTCCTTCTTCACCTCGGCGGAGAAGTAGATCAGCACGTTGCGGCAGAACACGATGTCGAACTTGCCCAGCGCCGCGTAACTGTCCAGCAGGTTGAGCGGGCGGAACTCGACGCGGTTCTTGATCGGCGCCTTGACCTGCCAGCGGCCCGGCCCCTTGGGATCGAAATAACGCTGCAGGCGCTCCTGGGCCAGGCCGCGGCCCATGGCCAGGCTGTCGTACTCGCCGGACTTGCAGTTGGCCAGCATCGACGGCGACAGGTCGGTGGCGACGATCTGCACCCCGCCCTTGAGCTGGCCGATATTGGTCCGCTCGAACTCGTCGATCGACATCGACAGCGAATAGGGCTCCTGCCCGGACGAACAGGCCGCCGACCAGATGCGTAGGCGCTGCGCCGGATAGGCCTTGATCAACTCCGGCAGCACCCGGTTCTTCAGTACCTCGAAGGGGTAGGTATCGCGAAACCACAGGGTTTCGTTGGTGGTCATGGCATCGACCACCTGCTCGCGCAGGCCGCTGCGCGGCTGGTTCTGCATGCGCTGCACCAGCTCGCCCAGAGTCTTGATGCCGTTCTGTTCCATCAGCTTGTTCAGACGGCTGGAGACCAGGTACTGCTTGTTGCTGCCCAGCAGAATACCGCAGGCCTTTTCCAGGAAAGTCCGGAACTGCTCGAAATCCAAATTACCTGAAGACACTAGTGCCGCCTCACCGACCATAACATTCGCCGAAGGTCGCCCCTCAGCCCCCATCCGCCACGCGAATCCGCTCGACCACCCTAGAGGCCAGGTCGTCCGGCTTGAACTTGGCGAGGAAATCGTTCGCGCCGACCTTCTTCACCATCGCCTGGTTGAATACCCCGGACAGCGAAGTATGCAGGAGGATATGCAGCTTCTGCATGCGCGGATCGCTGCGAATCTCGGTGGTCAGGGTATAGCCGTCCATCTCCGGCATCTCGATGTCGGAAATCAGCATCAGCAACTCCTCGTCGGGGCGCTGGCCCTCGTCGGCCATCTGCTTGAGGTAATTGAGCGCCTCGCGGCCGTCGTTCAGCGCGGTGACCTCCACGCCCACGGTCTGCAGGCAGCGCGACACCTGTTTGCGCGCCACCGAGGAGTCGTCGACGATCAGCACGTGCTTGGTTACCGCACTGCTCTGCACCTGCTCGTCGATCACCCCGGCGGAGATCACCTCGGAGGTGGGAGCCACCTCGGCGAGAATCTTCTCCACGTCGATGATCTCCACCAGCTGCTGGTCGAGGCGGGTCACCGCGGTGAGGTAGTGGTCGCGCCCGGCGCCCTTGGGTGGCGGATGGATCTCCTCCCAGTTCATGTTGACGATGCGTTCCACCGAGCGCACCAGGAAGCCCTGCACCTTGGTGTTGTACTCGGTGATGATCACGAAGCTGGTCTTGAGGTCTTCAAGGGCCGCCCGCCCGGTGGCGATGGACAGGTCGAGAATCGGAATGGTGCCGCCGCGGATATTGGCCACCCCGCGCACCACCGGGCTGGACTTGGGCATGATGGTGAGGTTGGGGCATTGCAGCACCTCCTTCACCTTGAACACGTTGATGCCATACAACTGCGGGCCCTCCAGGCGGAACAGCAGCAACTCCAAGCGGTTCTGCCCTACCAGTTGGGTGCGCTGGTTAACCGAATCCATCAACCCGGCCATGCCCGGACTCCTTCTCGTCTAGTAACGCCAACCCCTTGCAGCCTAGCAGGCGGCACGGGGCTTGCTTTGCATTGGTCATGAAGCCAAGAACGTCATCATTCCGTCAGCTGCTGGCAAAGTGCCTGGGCGCCCTGCCCGTTTTACTCGCTTTGCCAGTGATCGGCTACAGCGGCAGCGCTGCGGCGGCCTTCACCAGTACCGACCAGCTTATCGGCGCCACCGAGGCCTTTCTTGAGCAGGCCGTGGTCGACCATTTACAGCGTAGCGAAATCCAGGGCCGCCATGAGATCCAGGTCAGTAGACTCGACCCGCGGCTGCGCCTGCCTCTGTGCGACCAGCCTTTGACTACGCAGCTCGAAAGCCCGGCACAACCCATTGGGCGCGTCACCACGCGGGTGCGCTGCGAAGGCAGCGCGCCCTGGACTGTGTTCGTGCCGGCCGAGGTGCGCCTGTTTCGCCAGGTGGCGGTGCTGACCCGCCCGCTCAAACGCATGAGCGTGGTCGGCGCCGCCGACCTGAGCATGGTCGAGCGCGACGTCGGCCAGCTCCGTCAGGGCTACCTGACCGATCCGGCCCAGGCGATCGGCAAGAAATTGACGCGCCAGCTGGGCAGCAACCAGGTCCTGGCGCCGAACCACCTGCAGGTGGCCGAGGCGATCCGTCGCGGCGACCAGGTGGTGATCAGCGCCAGCAGCGGCACGATCAACGTGCGCATGCCCGGCGAAGCGCTCAGCGACGGCGCTCCCGGCCAGCAGATCAACGTGCGCAACCTGCGTTCGCAACGGGTGGTGCGCGCCCGCGTGATCGGGCCCGGACAAGTGCAAGTGGCCATGTAGGCATGTTTCTTGTAGCGCAACGGCCAGGCGATTTCCTACACTGTTTAACGACGCAGCGAAAATAGCCCTAAAGTTTTACCGGCAGCGGCCGAAAGCTTGGCAAGCGTCCACCATATCGTCCGAGGTTCTGCATCATGGTCATCGACTTCAACCGGCTGAACAATGCCAATACGCCCGCCAACGCGGGGCGTACCGGCGCGACTCAGGCTGGCAATCGCAACGAGCCGGCAACGCCGACTCAGGCGCCGGTCGCCGGCGGCGATGAGCAGAACACCGCAAAGACCGGCGAGCCGGTACAGCTGAGCCGCGAGGCGCAGCAGCTGCAGAAGATCGGCGAGAAGCTGCGCGACCAGCCGATCGTCAACAAGGAGCGCGTGGCCCAGCTGAAACAGGCGATTGCCGACGGCAGCTACCAGGTCGACAGTCAGCGCGTCGCCGAAAAACTGCTCAACTTCGAATCCCAGCGCTAGTCCCAGGGCTGCGCTGGGGGTGTTGGACGCCCGACCCCCAAGAGCCCGCCATGCACGACACTGCCCTGCTTGACCTGTTCACCACCGATATCGGCACCGCCGAGCAACTGCTTGAGCTGATCGATGCCGAATTCCAGGCCCTGACCGAGCGCGACCTGCCGCGCCTGGACAGCCTGCTCAGCGACAAACAACCCCTGCTCGCCCTGCTCCAGCAGCACGGCGGCGAGCGCAGTCGCCTGCTCCTGGCCGCCGGCCTGAGCGCCGACCGCGACGGCCTCGGCGCACTGGC
>NZ_AVOF01000240.1:0-66536 GCF_000465935.2 Pseudomonas sp. EGD-AK9 | reverse complement strand
GGGCGGCGTCGGCGGCGGTGTCGATCTGGGTGCAGAGCTCCTCCGCAGTGGGCACGTAGGGCGGTGGGTCGATCAGGATCGGCAGGCCGTCGGCGTCGTGGCTGCGGATTTTACCGGGGGCCGGGTTTGCAATAACGCTCAGGTAACGGTTCTCGTCTATCAGCACAGCATCATTCGGCAGGTGCTGATGAACGCTGGATAAGTAAGTGGTGCCGGTGGTCTTGCTGTAATAACGGCTCATCTGCGAAAACACCTCTTAATAGCCTAAAGCCAGAACTGTCGCGTTTTTTACGCCAGCCTGTGTGCCGGCGTTGTACATGGCCGCCGTATCGCCTGACGGCCATCGCCCACTTCCAGAGAAGCTGATAACCGCGCTACCAGATCGTGAACCGCTGAACAGGTGCAAGACGCCGTTCGGAAACGCAATCGGGAAGTTGAAGTCGGCGTTTACAGACGCATCAACCGGCACAGATCCTCCGCTGGATACGTTGGTCCACTGCATGATCAGCCCGCCCAGCCAACTGGGAAACACGATGTAGCCGTTCGTATTCAGGCTGATCGAAAAACCCCAGCGCAGCTTTTTAGGCGTAACCGTTACGTCGTCCAGCACGCCGGCATCGACTTCGGCCTGAGTGCCCACCCGCAGCACGCCGCGCAGCACCTCGGTGGCCTTGGCGGCAGCCGAACGCAGGGCCTGGAACACACGCAGCGGGGTCATGATCTTACTGTTCTGCTCACCGGTTTCCGCCTCGACCTGGCTCGCCCGGACGGTCAGCCCGTCGACATAGGCGCGGGTGGCCAGCACCACGGCAGGGTCGATCTTGAGCTGAATATTCTGGGTGCTGCTGACCAGGATATTCAGACGCACCACCTGGGTGCGACCGCTGCCCTGGCTGAGTTCCGGCTTGAAGGTGGGCGGGCAGTTGGCCACGGCCACCAGGTCGCCGGCTTCGTCGTAAAGGCCGATCTCGCGAATCCACCAGCCGCCGACATCTTCGGGGATAACTTGCTCGGCGATGATGATGGCGGCGTTGTTCGGGTCTACGCTCAGCTGGTTGAGCGGGGCGCGGCGGCGTTCGTTGATCAGCGCGGTTTGCAGGCGGTTTGGCTGGGGCTCGGCGCCACCCGCGTCGCCGACGCCAAGCTGGCTGATGACCCAGGGCACGCCGAGGGCGTTGGCGTTGGCCTGCTTGGCCTCACCCACTGCGGTGAGGATGGCCATGTATTGGGAGTTCTGGTCTGCCATATCAGTGGATGTCCATGGTGTCGATGACGTGTTCGCGCGCGCCCCAGGCCAGCGTGCCGCCGACCTCGATGGGACGCTCTGCGGGCGGGTAGATGTCCAGCTCGTCGCCGGTGGTGAGGGCGGCGCCGAGGTATTCGGTGCCGTGGATGTCGAGGCTGATGGCCAGGCCGACCAGGTGGCGGCTGACCGGCTTGGCGTCGTCGATCAGCCAGGTGAGCTCGGCGTACATTTCTTCGGTGATGCCGGTGTCGAGCACGCCGACCAGTAGGCGGAAGGTGCCGGGCACGCCTGCCGGCACTTCTTCCCACCATTCCTGCACCTCGATCAGGTAGCCGAGCGGCTCGACCACGCGGCGCAGGGCGCCGATGGTGCCCTTGTGCGCGTGGATGAAGTAGGCGCTGCGAATGGCGGCGCGCTTGGCGCTCTCCGGCCAGGCAGGCGACCAGCGATCCACGGAAAACGCCCAGGCCAGGTAGGGCAGCAGCTCCACCGGGCAGGTGTCCGGGTTCCACAGCTGGCGTAGGGGGATGGGCACGCGCTCGATCTGCGCCAGGGCCTGGGCGGCGTTGCGCTCCAGCGAGGTGGCGTTGCCGGGCAGCAGGCAGATGCTCATTCGGCCACCGTGACGCTGTAGCCGGTGCAGAAGGGCGCCTGCTCGGCGGTGGCGACGATGTCGGCCCAGCCTGGCAGGTCCACGCGCTTGACGCCTTCGATATGCATGGCGGCGTCCAGGCCGGAACGGTTGACCTCCCAGCCCAGCCGGCGGCGCCGGTTTACCATCGCGTCGAGGCGAGCTTCTGCGGCGGCGCGGATGGGCTCGGCCTCGGGGCCGACGGTGTCGAGATGCAGGACGGCGTTGACCTCGAAGTAGATCACTTCGGCACTCTGCAGCGTGACGCGGTCGGCGACTGGCCTGCGGTCTTCATCGCCGACATAGATATCGACGACGCCGAGCAGCTGGGCATCTGCGGTGCCGTCACCCAAGGCGCTTTGAATGGTGAGAACCACTTCGGCCGGGTTGGGGCTGGTGCAGGAGGCGTCTGCCACGCGGCCATCGGCACTGCGGGCGTGGAAGATGTAGGCGTTGCGCGGGCCTGCGGTGCTGAGGCCTTCCATGGCCATCTGGGTGCGCTCGCGCAGGCTGTCGTCGCCTTCCATGACGGCGGAGACCGGCGGCACGGCGTTGGGGTTACCGGGGGTGATGGTGAGGCGCTGGACGTTGAAGCGGGCGGCGATCTGCTCCAGATCCGCGCCCTGGGCGAAAGGCAGCAGCACGGCTAGGGCGGCTTCGTTGACGCGCTGGCGCCAGACGAGCTCGCGGTAGGCGTTCTCCTGCAGCAGCTTGGTGAGCGGCTCGGACTCCAGGGCCAGGCGGGCGGCGATGGTGGGCTGCTCCGCGGGTGGGAAGGTGGCCACCAGCTCGGCCTTGCGCTCGGCGAGGATCTGCTCGTAGTCGAGCACCTCGACGACATTGGGCGCCGGCAGTTGGGAGAGGTCGATGGGGGTAAAGGTGCTCATGCGCTGGCCCCCAGTGCGAGGGGCACTTGGAGGTTGACGGCCTCGTTGGTGTCCACCCTGGTGCCTTCGAGATCCAGCACGCCGGCGCTCGCCTCGCTGCCGCGGCTGAGCTGCACGCGGGTGAGGCGCAGGCGCGGTTCCCAGCGCATGAGGGCCATGGCGGTGGCGGCGTAAAGGCGCAGGGTGGTGGCGCCGTTGAAGGGCTGGTCGATCAGCTCCGGGATCTGGGAGCCGTATTCGCGGCGGGCCAGGCGGGTGCCGATGCGGGTGCCGAGGATGTCGCCGATGGACTGCTTGAGGTGGTCCAGGTCGGTGATGGTGCTGCCGGTGATTCTGTTCATGCTCAGCCCCCCGCGAAGACGTTGGCCGAGCCCTGGGCCACGCTGCTGCCGCAGGCTACCGGGTCGCCGATGCGGGCCAGTTGCTTGCCGTTGGCGAACACGGTGGCGCTGCCGGCGGCGAGCACGCTGGCGTGGGTTTCGGGGATGGTGGGGCAGGTGTGCGCGGCCCAGGCGTCGCCCTGGCGGTGCACATTGAGCCCGTTGACGAATACGTTGGGGCTGGCGCCGGTGCTGGGGCGCGGCGGCCAGCAGCCGTGGCCGGTGCAGTTGTCGCCGAGGCGAGAGACGGCAGGCATGGGCGGCCCCTAGTTCAGGTCAATGCGGCTGCCGTTGATGCTCACGGGGCCGCTGCATTGGAGGGTGAGCGCGCCGGTGGCGGCGTTGTGCTCGAGGAAGTCGCCATTGGCCCACTCGACGCGGTGCACGTCGGGGCTGTTGCTGCATGGGGGGTTGGCTTCGGAGTACAGACCCACCAGCACCTGGCCCTGGGCGAGTTCGCCGGACGGGCTGAGGATGGTGCACTGCTCGCCGACTGATACCGGGCTCCATTCGTTGGTGCTGCCGGCGCGGCAGGTGAAGAAGTGCAGCCAGCCGGTGGTGATGGCGCCGGTTTTTACGCGGCAGCACGGTAGGCGACCCTGAGCGGGGTCGCCATGGTCGACTTCGGCGATGGTGCCGGAGCGGATCATGTTGTCGAGGCGGCGGCGGAGGTCGGCGATGGCGTTCATGCAGCGATGGTTGCTGCCGCGCGCGCGTGATGCACGGGCCGGGGGTTGTAGCGGGGGGCGCTACGCCGCGCGGTTAGCGGGCGAGGTGGTCGAGCAGGCGGTCGCGGATCAGCTCCAGGTCGGCGTCGGCGAAGCCGAGCAGCTCGCGGCGGTTGTATTGCACGTCGGGCGAGCTGCGCCCGGGGCGGTCGCGCAGGCCGTACTGGTGCACGCGGGCCAGGCGTGCGGTGCGGCCGAGGAAGCCGATGGCGATGTTGCCGGCGTCGCTCTGCAGCTTGAGGTGGCGGGCCTGGCGTAGCTTGGTGAACATCTTCTGTTTGACCCGGCCCTGCTTGCTGCGCAGGGCCTGGCGCGGTTTGCGCGGGGCGTAGGGGGTGCCGTCCGGGTTCTTCTGCGCGGCGATGCGTTGCTGCTGGTTACGGCGGAGCTCGCGGGCGATGCCCTGGTTTAGCTGGCGGCGCTCTTTGGGTTCCAGCTTGGCGAGCAGGGCGCCGGCCCAGACTTCCAGGGCGCGCAGGTCTTCGTTCACGGGTTGCCCCACTCGGCCAGCAGCTCGCCATCCGGCGTTTCGATGCGCAGGCCGGGGAGGGTGAAGGACTCTTCGAGCTGGGGCTCGCCGACGTGCTCGATGGTGTGGGCGCCGCCTTCTACTGCCTTGACGATGACGCGCTCGGTGAGCGGCAGGGTGATGGAGAGGTCCACCAGGTCGCCGGCGAGGATGTCGGCCTCGAACTGGATGGCGTCCTTGGCTTTGTCCAGGTTCTGCATCAGGTCGGGCTGGTTGACCTTCATCCAGGCGAGCAGCGGCACGGCGACGGCGTCCGGGTGGCCGGGGAAGTCGGTGAGGATGACGTTGAGGGTGTAGCTGTATTCGAAGGACAGGCCGGGGGCGGTGGTGCTGCGGATGCGGCCCTGGTCGATGAAGACGAGGAGCTTGTCCGGGTTGTGGCGCAGCTCGGGCACGGCGGCGCAGAGGTGGGCCTTGAGGCTGTTGGGTTTGTTCACGGGTCGGCCCTCGGTTGCTGCTCGCTGTGCTGGATAACGGTGTCGATCTGGGCGGCGCATTCGGCCCAGGCGAGTTCGGCGCGCTCGGCGTCGGTGAGCAGCTCGCCGTTATTGCTCGGGCTGGTCGCCGGCAGGACGCAGGGCACCACTGCCGGACAACCAGTCTCGATAAGCTGCGGCGCCGGTGATGGCGGGGCGCTGGCGCAGCCGGCGAGCAGCATCAGGCAGAGGCTGGGCAGCCCATTGGCGAAGTTCGGCGTTTTCACGTTTCAGCTCCTGGATCTGGGTTTCTCGTTCGGTGAGGCCCTGGCGCAGCAGGTTCTGGGTGGCGCGCAGGGAGGCCTGGGCCTGACGTTCCTTGGCTATTTCGGCGGCCAGGGTGTTGGCATGCGCCGCGACCTGGAGGGTTTGCGCTTTCGATTGCTCGAGCAGGTTGATGGCCTGCTCGGCGCGGGCCTCGGCGGCGTCCAGGCGCAATCCCTGGCCCCAGATGAACAGAGCCAGGAAAGCGGACAGGGCGAGGCCGTAGGCGGCTTGGCGGAGGGTGGTCATTTGCGGTACCAGCCGGCGGCGTTCATGGCGGCTTCGTCGAGGGACTGCACGTCGCCCAGGACGATCAGCACCCGCTTGTCAGGGTGCAGATCCTGCAGCGCCTCGGCGAACTGCGCACCACACTCCCGCCCCGTGTCTGCGGGCAGGGTGAGGACGTCGCCGTCGCGGAGCTCCAGCTTGCGGAGCTGCTCCAGATCGAGGCGGTGCTCGTGAATAGCCACCTGGTGGCGCGCCTTTGGCGGAGCCGGTGGCGGGTTGCGTGGATGGGGCTTCACGCCGCCACCTTCTGCCCACAGCCGCAGTCAGCATGCCGCTGGTAGGCGCGTTCGAGCTTCACGTCGTAGAGTTTTCGGGCGTAGGCCGGGCCGTTGTAGCCCTCGGCGAAGGCCGCCCACTTCTTGGCCTTGATCGCCTTGAGCAGGGCGGCGTCGGCCTCGATGAAGCGGACGAAGGCCTCGAACTGGTCGGCCTCGCTGCGGTGCATGAGGGCGACGAACTCGCCAACGCTGGCATAGCCGAGACGCTCGGCGTGGTAACCCATGATCTGGAACGCGCCCCAGCTGGCCGACTCGCAGGCTGCCAGATCGTCAATCATGCGGGCCTGGGCCAGGCGCTGGTGCTCGGCGGTACCGCCGGCGTAACCGCCCGGGGCGCGGTTGACCAGGTTGGGGTAGGCGGTGGCGAGTTGGTCGGCGTGGGCGATCAGCTCGGCGGAGTCGTCGCCAGGGTTGCGCACCAGGGACAGGCGGGCGTGCATGACGTGGCGCTCGAAGAGGATCTTGGGCTTGCCGTTGGCGAGGAAGCCGGCGCCTTCGCTTTCCACCTCGTTGACGGCATAGACGACGGCCAGTTCGACGCCCAGGCGTTTGGCCGCGGCAACCAGGGTGGCGTTGCTGAGCAGGCGCGAACAGTCGGCGCCGGCCAGGGCGGCGAGGGTTTTCTCGCCGGCCACGCCGTCGACTACCAGGCCTGCCTTGAGCTGGTAGGCGCGCACGGCCTTCTCGGTTTCGTCGCCGAAGTCGCCGTCGGCCAGCAGCTTGGCGCCGTTGGCGTTGAGGGCTTTTTGCAGTTGCTGGACGGCCTGGCCTTTGGAGCCGTGGCGGAGGGGCTTGGTCATGGGGTTGGCCTCAGTAGGGCGGCGAGGTTGCCGCGCGAGCGGTAGACGAGGATGCACAGCAGCACGGCGATGGCGGCTTGCCAGGGGCTGACGTGCTGGCGGTAGAGCAGGATGTCGACGGCGTTGCAGAGCAGGGCGGCGATCAGCAGGCAGGCGAGCAGGGAGATGCCGCGGCGGATGCGCGCGCCGTTGCGCTGGAAGCACACCAGGCGCAGCGCCGAGGCGATGTAGGCCAGGGCGGCGAGCAGGGGCAGCAGGCTGGTGAAGGTGGTGAGCATGGTCACTCTCCTTTGCCCCGCTTGAACCAAGCCGGGACCAGGGCGGCGAAGTCGGCCTTCTCGATCAGCTCCAGGGCCTTGAGGGCGAGCGGCACGACGACGACGGCGCCGACGAAGCCGCCGGGGCCGGTCTGGGTGATGGGGGTTTGGGCGACGATTTCGGCGGCGCTGACGTAGCCGGCGCCCACGGAAACGAGCAGGCCGGTGCAGCGTTGCCAGGCCTTGAGGTCGCGCTGGGCGTTGGCGATCAGTGCGGCGCCGATGATGGCGCCGAACAGGGCGTTGCCGTCCATGGTTGGCATGAGGGCGGAGAGGCCGACGCCGGCGGCAGCGGTGGCGATGACGGTGCTGGTGGTTGGCTCAGCCATGGGGCGTCCTTACTTCGTGGCGGTCGGGCAGGCTGTGAGCGAGTTGCACGAACGGCAGGCGGTTGATGCGGTGCGCCACTTCGCCGAGCATGGCGGGGCTGAAGCGCTGGGCGCTGGTGTCGAAGCCGAGCGCGGCGGCGCAGAACTCGCTGCAGAACATGCGCCGGCGGCTGTGCAGGCCGCTGGCGAGCAATTGGCTGAAGAAGATGCCGGCCCAGTCGTAGCCCTTGCCGGCGTGCTGGCGGAACAGGTGGGCGATGCGGTTGGTGTTGGCCCAGGGCAGGGGGATCAGGTCCCAGTGGGCGAGATTGAGCTCGATGTACTTGGCGCGCACGCCGCCGTCCATGGCGCTGGCCGAGAGCCAGCGGCCGTCGGGCATGACGATTTCGCAATGGCTGTAGCGCGAGCGCGTCCACAGGCGAATGAGGCGGTTGAACAGGCGCCCCTTGCCTTTGTAGAGGGCGAGGTAGATCAGTCCCATAGGTTCACCATCTGGCTTTGCTCGGCCTGGGGCGCGGCGGTGGGCAGGTTGACCAGGGTGCCGTTGGGCAGCACGGCGCCGTGCTCGGCCAGGCCGGGGTTGGCTTCGAGCACCAGCTCGACGAGGCCGGCGGTGCGGCCGTAGTGGCGCCAGACGATGGCGTCGACGGTGTCGCCCTGGACGGTGCGGAGGGTGTCCATCAGTAGTGCTCCTCGTCGTCTGCGGCCTGGTCTGGGTAAACCCAAGGGCCGTTATCCGATACCAGAGCGCCGGGCGAGTGGCCGGTTTCCACCTCACGGCAAACCGCGTAGCCGAGCGGGTGCATGATTTCGCGGTTGATGCGTTCGAGCAGGCCGAGGCGGGAAATTTCGTTCCAGTCGATCAGCTTTGGCGCGGCCATCAGAGCAGCTCCACGGTAGTGCGGCTAATGCCGAGCAGGTCTCGGATGGCGAAGCGGGCGTCGCGGCGGTAGTCGTCGGCGCCGAGTTCTTCGGCGTCGGCCTTGGCCTTGCCGGCGTCGGTGGCGGAGTAGCTGCGGTAGCGCTCGGCCACTTCGGCGCTGGTGGTGCTGTAGATGGCTCGGCGGTAGGTGTGGACGAGGACGCTCTCGTCTTTGACCTTGTCGGCGGGCACGGCCGCCAGGTTGTCATGACCTTCGGCCAGGTAGCGCAGCTTGAGCTTAAACAGCTCGCGGTTGACGCTGATGATGGCGGCGACGGCGGCTTCTTCCAGGCGCGCGTTGGTGACGCTGGCGTCGATGCGCTGCGCGGCGCGCAGGTTGTCGGCGTCGATGTCGGGCCAGAAGCCGTCGTTGGTGAGGGTGGATGCCTGCGGGGTGCCGCCGGCTACGAATCCGCTCATGCCGGGAGCCTCTCGATACGGACGATTGCGCGATGCAGGTCATCGCTGGTGTAGCGGCCCGCGCCGATGGCGACCAGACGGCTGAAAAGCTCATCAGCGGCCCGGCTGATTACCGCACGTTCGCGTGGGGTGGCTGGCATGATCGCGCCGTCGATGATCGGGCCGGTGCAGACGGTACGGTCGAAGGCTTCGGCCTCGCGGACATACCGCTCGGCGGCGGCCCATACCTCTGCAGGTGTTGGCAAGGGCTGGCAGAGGTACTGGTCGGCGAAGTTCTGCATGGCTGGCCGCTCGAATAGGTCGGCGGTGGTCGGGGCGTCACAGCATGGGAAGGAGTTACCTGCTGATCGGCCCCGAGCCGCCGGGGTGCCGGGGGAAGGCTCGGTTAGCTGGGCTTCTGCTCAGCGTGTTTCTTGAGCTGACGGTCGACGAGTTCCAGGTCGCGCTTGCCGCCGCACTTGGGGTGCAGCTCCAGGGCGCGGGTGAGGAAGTGGCGGGCCACTTCCAGGCTGTGGACGTCGCCATCTGCTGGCTGTTCGGGGTTGACCAGGGCGGCCGCGACGCGACCCATGGCGAGCATGAGCTTGGCGCGCACCTCGTCGGGCATGTCGTGGCCGGCGGTGAGCCGGTCGGCCTCGGCGAGGGTGCCGAGGTCGAAGCTGCCGCCGGCCTTGATGGCCTTGAGCGCGGCTTCGGCGATTTCCTCGGCCACCAGGCAGCCAGTGGTGCGCTCGAAGCGGTCGGGCATCTTGAGGCCGTGAGCGAGCACGTAGGCGGCAACCTCAAGCCCGCCCGCGTAGTCGCCGGCGTCGAAGCGCCAGAGCATGACGGTGGTGACTACCTCATCCTGCGCGCCCTGGCCGCTGGCGAGCACGCCGGCGATGTAGGGGGCGTAGTCCGGCAGGATCTTGGCCTTGAGCTCGGCCTTGCCTTGCGCGCTCTGCACTCCCTTGAGCTGCTGGTAGTGCTGGTGCAGCTGGGCCATTTGCAGTTCGTAGGCGCCGGAGCCGTCCATGGGCTGTTCGGGGGCGGTTGCCGCTGCCTCCTGCGCGGCGGTGACGCGCAGGAAGTGGCGCTTGGCGGGGCTCATGGCCATGGCTGTCAGGCCTCCAGTTCGATGTTTTCGACCAGGCAGCCGAGGCCGTAGTCCTCGACGACGTAGTCGTCGTTGCTGGATTCGAAGTTCTCGATGCGGTTCTTGCTGGGGTTCTCCTGGACGTGGCGGCGGCGGCCGCCGATCTGCCAGTAGATGGCCAGGTTTTCCAGGCTGGTGATGAGCATGGCGCTGTCCGGCACGTAGGGCACTTCGACCGGCTGCTTACCGCCCATGCGCTTCTGCGAAATGATCATGTCGGTGGCCAGCTTCTCGGAAGCCGGCTGGTCCTTGTTGATCAGCGGGAAGTATTTGTCGTGCACCAGGTTGCTGCCGAGGATGACGACGATGCCGGGGTCTTTGCGGTGCCAGGGGTCGATCAGGTTGGCGATGGCGTCGAAGACCAGAGCGTCGAGGTTGTTGTAGTCGGCGGCAATGCTGGTGCCGATGACGATCTTGCCGGCGGTCTTGCCGTCCTTGAGCACGCGGGCGGCGGCATTGGTGCGGTACTTCTGCAGCCAGCCGATGTTGACGTCTTGCAGCAGCGGGTTGGCGACGCGGTCGGTGGTGGCCGCGGCGCTGGTGCCGTTGAAGCCGATCATGATGCGGTCGAGCGCCTGGCGCTTGAGGATGGCGTCGCGCAGGCGGGCCTGGAAGTCGGGGAACTTGGCCCAGGCGTCCAGCTGCGAGTAACGCACGGCGGTGTCGAAGTCGGTCTGGCGGCATTCGTAACCGTCCTTGCTCAGGTCGGAGACGTCGCGCGGGGTGCGCACGCCGGCGCCGCTGGTGTCGGTGCGGCCGGCGATGGTGCTGCTGACGCCAAGGCCGACTTTTTCGCCCTTGAGCTCGTCGACACCGATCATGCCGATGCGGCCGAGGAACTCGCTGGATTCCTGCATGCGGGTTTCCAGGCGCTGTTGCACGGTGGGGTCCACCGCGAAGGTCTTGGTGGCGTCAGACACGCCGCTGAGCTTGGCGAGCTGGCTGAGGTAGGCGTCGAAGTGGTGGCGGGTATCGTTGCGCATTGGGTTCTCCGGTGTTCCTTGGCTGGGGCGTGTCCGTGTGGATCAGCAGTCGGTGAGGGCGGCGCCGTCACCACCGGTTACCGCAGGGCGTTGGCTGTGCTGTTGACTCGGGGTGTTTTCCAGGCGCTTGAGCAGGTCGGCGAAGTCGCCGGCCAGCTTGGTGTGGTCGGCCTGGAGTTTTTCGTGGGCGGTCTTCACGGTGGCGAAGGCTTCGGCCTGCTTGGCGCCGTGCTCGGCCAGGTCGCCGATCATTTCGCCCAGTTCGGCGAAGTGGGCGGCGTCCTTGCCTTCCTTGTCCTTGCTCAGTTTCAGCAGTTCGCCCATGCGGCCCTTGAGGGCGGCGAACATGCTGGGGGTGTCGTCGATTTCTTCGAACGCGAGCTCGGTCTCGATGGCCTCGGTGAACATCGAGGTATCGGAGTAGTGGCGATCCTTGAACGGGCTGGCGTCCGGCTTCTGTGCGGAGAATGCGAGCACGTCGGTTCCCAGGCTGGCGGGCGAGTCGGTAACGGCCAGGCCGACGATGTAGGCCTCGCCGGAGTCGGCGAAGCTGTCGTCGATCTCGATCGAGGTGTAGATCTTCTGCTTGGCCTTGTTCATGGCGACCAGCTCGGGCGTCGGCTCGATTTGGGCGAACAGTGCCAGCTTCTTCTGGCCGGCGATTTCGACTTCTTCGGTCTTCACGGCGGTGATATCGCCGTAGGCCTTGAACGGGCTGTCCGGCAGCAGGCTGCGGTAGTGCTCCAGCCAGACGCGAGCGCCATAGGTGTTCTGGTTGAAGTTCTTGGCGGCTTGCTCCAGCCAGGAGCGCTCGATCTTGCGTTTGTCGGTGGTGGCGCCTTCTACGGCGACACGGAACCACTTGGAGCGGAATTTCTTGGCGGGGGCGTTGGTGGCGGCCATGCGGGGCAATCCTCGGTGCGGGTTTCGCGTTGAGGGCATGGTCGGCAGCCGGGCAGGGCGCGGCAACGAGGCGAGGTTGTAGCGGGGGGCGGTACAGCGTGCGGCGGTAGGGGCTCACGCGCGCGGGCGGCAGCATCGGCGCCATGAATGCTATCGCCCCGATTCCTCAAGATTCCCGCCGGCACGCCAAGTTCCTGTACTGGACGGGGTGGCGCGTCACCGATATCGCCGATTACCTGGGCGAGAAGGAGAAGACCGTCCACAGCTGGAAGGCCCGCGACGAGTGGGACCGGGCGGACAATGTAGAGCGGATCGGCGGGGCGTTGGAAGCCCGGCTGGTGCAACTGATCCTCAAGGACGGCAAGACAAGCGGCGATTTCAAGGAGATCGACCTGCTGCACCGGCAGCTGGAGCGGCAGGCGCGGATTCAGCGCTTCCAGGGCGGCGGCAGCGAGGCGGAGCTTAACCCGAATATCGAGCGGCGCAACGACGGGCCGAAGAAAGCGCCGGTGCGCAACGAGCTGAGCGAGGAGCAGATCGAGCAGCTGGTGGAGGCCTTCCGCGACAGCTGTTTCGACTACCAGATGGACTGGTACCGGGCGGGCAACCAGCGCACCCGGATGATCCTGAAAAGCCGCCAGATCGGCGCGACATTCTACTTCGCCCGCGAGGCGTTGATCGACGCGATCACTACCGGGCGCAACCAGATTTTCCTGTCCGCCAGCAAGGCGCAGGCGCACCAGTTCAAGACCTACATGCAGGCGTTCCTCAACGAGGTGCTGGGGGTGAAGCTCACCGGCGACCCCATCGTGCTGTGGAACAACGCGGAACTGCACTTCCTGGGGACGAACTTCCGCACCGCGCAGGGGCGCTCGGGCAACTTCTACTTCGACGAATTCTTCTGGGTGCACGGCTTCGCCGAGATCAACAAGGTGGCGTCGGGAATGGCGTCGCAGAAACGGTGGCGGAAAACGTACTTTTCGACGCCGAGCTCGATGGCACACCCGGCCTATGTGTATTGGACGGGCGAGCGCTTCAACAAGGGGCGCCCGACTGCCCAGCAAATAAAGCTGGATGTGAGCCACGACGCCCTGCAGATGGGGCGGCGCTGTGAGGATAACGTCTGGCGGCAGATCGTCACGATTCTGGATGCTGAGGCGCGCGGGTGCGATCTGTTCGACCTGGACGAGCTGCGCATGGAGTACGACGCACCATCGTTCGAGAACCTGATGATGTGCCAGTTCGTCGACGACGGCGACAGCATCTTCCCGCTGACGATGCTGCAGCCGTGCATGGTGGAGTCCTGGGACTGGCCGGACTACAAACCCTTCGCGGCGCGGCCGTTCGGTGATCGCCAGGTGTGGCTGGGCTATGACCCGGCCGAGAACGGCGACAGCGCCGGCCTGGTAGTGCTGGCGCCGCCTGCGGTGCCGGGCGGGAAATTCCGGGTGCTCGATCGCTTCCAGTTCCGCGGCATGGATTTCGAGGCGCAGGCCGAGAAGATCCGCCAGCTGACGCAAATCTACTGGGTCACCTACATCGGTATCGATACGACGGGCATGGGCACCGGGGTGGCGCAGCTGGTGAAACAGTTCTTCCCCGGCCTGCGCACGTTCAGCTACAGCCCCGAGGTGAAAACCCAACTGGTGATGAAGGCCTGGGACGTTATCCGTAAGAGCCGCCTGGAATTCGACGCCGGCGCCACGGATATCGCCCAGGCGCTGATGGCAATCCGCAAGACGATGACGCCGAGCGGGAAAAGCTTCACCTATACGGCAGGGCGCAGCGAGGCGACGGGTCACGCTGACCTGGCCTGGGCGCTGTTCCATGCCCTGTTCAACGAGCCGTTGGAAGGCAGGACCTCATCCAACACGGCCATCATGGAGATTTGCTAGATGAGCAGAAAGCGCAAGGGCGGCCAGCAGGTGGCCATTGTAGAACCGCCGCGTGAGGGCGAGCTGCTGACCAGCCAGGGAGCGGGCAGGGCGGAGGCGTTCACCTTCGGCGACCCAGTGCCGGTGCTGGATGGGCGCGAGATCCTCGATTATCTGGAGTGCTGGGCCAATGGCCGCTGGTACGAGCCGCCGGTTTCGTTGGATGGGCTGGCGAGGGCGACCAAGGCGAGCGTCTATCTGCAATCGGGCCTGAACTTCCGCCGCAACATGCTGGTGCGCACGTTCATCCCGCACCGCCTGCTGAGCCGGCAGGCCTTCGAGCAGTTCGCCACGGACTGGGGCTGGTGTGGCAATACCTACCTGGAGAAGCGCGACAACATGCTGCGCCAGGCGATGGGCCTGCAGCCGGTGCTGGCGAAGTACGTGCGCCGCGGCGTGGATCTCGACACCTACTACCAGGTGCGCGGCTGGAAGGACGAGCACGAATTCCCGCGCGGCTCGATCTGCCATGTGCGCGAGGCGGATATCAACCAGGAAATCTACGGGCTGCCCGAGTGGATGGCGGCCCTGCAGAGCGCGCTGCTCAACGAGAGCGCCACACTGTTCCGGCGCAAGTATTACCAGAACGGCAGCCACGCGGGGTTCATCTTGTACATGCACGACGCTGTGCAGGACGAGAGCTTCGTCACGGACCTGCGCGAGGCGATGAAGAGCAGCAAAGGGCCGGGCAACTTCCGCAACCTGTTCATGTACGCGCCAGGCGGCAAGAAGGACGGCCTGCAGCTGATCCCGATTAGCGAGGTGGCGGCCAAGGATGACTTCGCCGCCATCAAGAACATCAGCCGCGACGACCTGCTGGCGGCGGTGCGCATTCCGCCGCAGCTGATGGGCATCGTGCCGCAGAACGCCGGCGGCTTCGGTTCGATCCGCGACGCCGCCGC
This sequence comes from Pseudomonas sp. EGD-AK9, assembly GCF_000465935.2. NCBI lineage: Bacteria > Pseudomonadati > Pseudomonadota > Gammaproteobacteria > Pseudomonadales > Pseudomonadaceae > Pseudomonas > Pseudomonas sp. EGD-AK9. Next base: position 52,184 of record NZ_AVOF01000240.1, on the reverse strand, counting down.
CATCTGGGCCATGAACGAACTGGAACCTATCCAGGCCAGGCTGCTGCAGGTGAATGACTGGCTGGGCGAGGAGGTGATCCGCTTCCGCGAGTTCGAACTGCCAGCGACAGCCGCTACCAGCTGACCCGCCACCAGCACCACACCAGCCGCCTACGGGCGGCTTTTTTGTGCCTGTGGCGCCCTAGAAAAAGGTGTCTGGATGAATGAAGTACCCCATCACAGCATGCCATAGCGGGTGGTTTTCGTCCATCTGAAACAGGCTGAAGCCCAGTAAATACGGGGCTTTCAGCCCAGCAGCAGACCAACGGCAGCAGCTGGGCGCAGTCGGACCAGGCCAGGGGCGGCCAGGGGCGAGGCGCCACCCCGGGCACCCCCAGCAGCACCCGGCGCGCGCAGTCTTCCCCCCTCCACGCCTGCCCGCTAAACGTGTCGCTTTTTCTGCACCCCCGCGAGGGTCTCTATACGGCCCTGGCTGGCGGCCTCCTGCGACGTTTGGCACTTGCCAGAACCCTGCGAATCCCTGCAGGCAGCCCCCTGTTTAGGGCCCGTCTGGAGCTCTATGCCGGTCTCCATAATCCGGGGAGGTTTCGGGAAAGGGTAATTTTGGTAATGAGCCCAGAAAAACGCCCTGGAGCCAGCGGTTTCACTGGGCTGCGCGGCTTACCTTGCGGGGTAATTTTGGGTAATGGGTAAGGTAATTTTTTTGTAATGCGCTGATTTATAAGGGTTTTCTTTGCATGCCAAACCACCAGAGAGAAAGGTAATTTCATAACCAGTTATTACCAGAAAATTACCTTTAACAGCTTTTCTCAACCCATTGAATCTAAAGGCTTTCCAGGCGGCCCATAAGAAAAATTACCAAAATTACCTTTTTCCTTTGCCTCAACATAAAAACGTGTAGAATCCCGCGCCCTGCGGCGCTGTGCAGCCTTGCGCGTTCTCACTGGGAACACGCTGGGAACAGATTCACGCTCATGCGCACGCAACCATTCACGAGAATCAAGGGCTCCAGGGCCGGCGATGGGCTGGTGATGAGTTCGAGTCTCTCCGTCCGCACCATCTTTATATAGCCCTCCCGACTGCCGCCTGCTTCTAGGGTGACTTCTGCACATCGACCCTCTAGAATGCATGCCCTTGATTCGGGGCCGGTTCGAGCCGGCTTATGTCTGTGCAACGAGGAATATCCATGCAAGTTTCTGTTGAAAGCACTTCTGCTCTTGAGCGCCGCATGACCGTCGGCGTCCCCGTCGAGCGCATCGAGACCGAAGTCAACAAGCGTCTGCAGCAGACTGCCCGTCGCGCCAAGGTTCCTGGCTTCCGTCCTGGCAAGGTGCCGATGAGCGTCATCCGTCAGCGTTACGAAGACGCCGCTCGTCAGGAAGCCCTGGGCGACCTGATCCAGGCCACCTTCTACGAAGCCGTGGTCGAGCAGAAGCTGAACCCGGCTGGTGCGCCGTCCGTCGAGCCGAAGTCCTTCGAGAAGGGCAAGGATCTGGAATACGTCGCCACCTTTGAAGTGTTTCCCGAGTTCCAGGTTGCCGGTTTCGACTCCATCGCCATCGAGCGCCTGCAAGCCGACGTGGTCGATGGCGACGTCGACAACATGCTGGACATCCTGCGCAAGCAGAACACCCGTTTCGAAGCCGTCGAGCGTGCCGCCGAGAATGGCGACCAGCTGAACATCGACTTCGTCGGCAAGATCGACGGCGAAGCCTTCGCCGGCGGCAGCGCCAAAGGCACCCAGTTGGTGCTGGGCTCCGGTCGCATGATCCCGGGCTTCGAAGATGCCCTGGTCGGCGTCAAGGCTGGTGAAGAGCGCGTGATCAACCCGACCTTCCCCGAGGATTACCAGAACCTCGACCTGGCCGGCAAAACCGCCGAGTTCACCGTCACCGTGAACAGCGTTTCCGCCCCGCAACTGCCTGAGCTGAACGACGAGTTCTTCGCCCTGTTCGGCATCAAGGAAGGCGGTCTGGAAGGCTTCCGCGCCGAAGTACGCAAGAACATGGAGCGCGAACTGCGCCAGGCCATCAAGTCCAAGGTGAAGAGCCAGGTGATGGATGGCCTGCTGGCCGCCAACCCGGTCGAAGTACCGAAGGCGCTGATCAGCAACGAAGTGAACCGTCTGCGCGTGCAGGCCGTTCAGCAGTTCGGCGGCAATATCAAGCCGGATCAGTTGCCGGCCGAGCTGTTCGAAGAGCAGGCCAAGCGCCGCGTCGTGCTGGGTCTGATCGTCGCCGAAGTGGTCAAGCAGTTCGAGCTGAAGCCCGATGACGCCCGCGTGCGCGAGCTGATCCAGGAAATGGCGTCGGCCTACCAGGAGCCGGAGCAGGTCGTGGCCTGGTACTACAAGAACGACCAGCAGATGAACGAAGTTCGCTCGGTTGTACTGGAAGAACAAGTTGTAGATACTGTTCTGCAGAAGGCCAACGTGACCGACAAAACGGTCTCCTACGAAGACGCAGTCAAGCCGGCAGAAGCCCCGAAAGCCGACTGATCTCGCAACCTCGTTCGAGCACACCATAAGCCAGCCTTAGTGCTGGCTTATGCGTATTTGAGACATGACTATTTAGGGAGTGAGCGCAAGACATGTCCCGCAATCCTTTTATGCAACACATGCCCGACATCCAGGCCGCCGGCGGCCTGGTGCCCATGGTCGTCGAACAGTCGGCCCGCGGTGAGCGTGCCTACGACATCTATTCGCGCCTGCTCAAAGAGCGGGTGATCTTCCTGGTCGGCCCGGTCGAAGACTACATGGCCAACCTGGTGGTGGCGCAGCTGCTGTTCCTCGAAGCGGAGAACCCGGACAAGGACATCCACCTGTACATCAACTCGCCGGGCGGTGCGGTGACTGCCGGCATGTCGATCTACGACACCATGCAGTTCATCAAGCCGGACGTCTCCACCATCTGCATCGGCCAGGCCTGCAGCATGGGGGCGTTGCTGCTGGCTGGCGGCGCCGCCGGCAAGCGTTACTGCCTGCCGCATTCGCGCATGATGATCCACCAGCCGCTGGGCGGCTTCCAGGGCCAGGCCTCGGATATCGAGATCCATGCCCGCGAGATCCTCACCATTCGCGAGCGCCTGAACAAGATCCTCGCCGACCACTGCAACCAGCCGATCGAGGTCATCGCCAAGGATACCGACCGCGACAACTTCATGAGCGGCGAGGCGGCGGTGGAGTACGGTCTGATCGACAAGGTTCTGGACAAGCGTCAACTGGCGGTCTGAAGCACCGCGCCATAGAGCGGTCGGCGACGAGTCGGCCGCGTCGCGGGCTTGAAAATGCCCGCATTTGCCTTCATCTTGTGTTTCAAGCCTACCGTATTGGATTGATCGAATGACTGATACCCGCAACGGCGAGGACAACGGCAAGCTGCTCTATTGCTCTTTCTGCGGCAAAAGCCAGCATGAAGTACGCAAATTGATTGCCGGTCCCTCCGTATTCATCTGCGACGAGTGCGTCGACCTGTGCAACGACATCATCCGCGAGGAGGTGCAGGAAGCCCAGGCCGAGAGCAGTGCGCACAAATTGCCGGCTCCCAAGGAAATCAGCAGCATCCTCGATCAGTATGTGATCGGTCAGGAGCGGGCCAAGAAGGTGCTTTCGGTAGCGGTGTACAACCACTACAAGCGCCTCAACCAGCGCGACAAGAAAGACGATGTCGAGCTGGGCAAGAGCAATATTCTGCTGATCGGTCCGACCGGCTCGGGCAAGACCCTGCTGGCGGAAACCCTGGCGCGTCTGCTCAACGTGCCGTTCACCATCGCCGACGCCACCACCCTGACCGAAGCCGGTTACGTGGGCGAGGACGTCGAGAACATCATCCAGAAGCTGTTGCAGAAGTGCGACTACGACGTCGAGAAGGCCCAGATGGGCATCGTCTATATCGATGAAATCGATAAGATCTCGCGCAAGTCGGACAATCCCTCGATCACCCGCGATGTGTCGGGCGAGGGCGTGCAGCAGGCGCTGCTCAAGCTGATCGAAGGCACCGTGGCCTCGGTTCCGCCGCAGGGCGGGCGCAAGCATCCGCAGCAGGAGTTCCTGCAGGTCGATACGCGCAACATCCTGTTCATCTGCGGCGGCGCCTTCTCCGGCCTGGAGAAGGTCATCCAGGGGCGCTCGACCAAGGGTGGCATCGGTTTCAACGCCGAGGTGCGCAGCAAGGACACCGGTAAGAAACTCGGCGAGTCCCTGCGTGAAGTGGAGCCGGACGATCTGGTCAAGTTCGGTCTGATCCCCGAGTTCGTCGGTCGCCTGCCGGTGATCGCCACCCTCGAGGAGCTGGACGAAGCGGCGCTGGTGCAGATTCTCACCGAGCCGAAGAACGCGCTGACCAAGCAGTATGCCAAGCTGTTCGAGATGGAAGGGGTGGATCTGGAGTTCCGTCCGGATGCCCTGAAATCCGTCGCGCACAAGGCCCTGGAGCGCAAGACCGGCGCCCGCGGCCTGCGTTCGATCCTCGAGGGCATCCTGCTCGACACCATGTACGAGATCCCCTCCCAGCAGGAAGTGAGCAAGGTGGTGATCGACGAGAGCGTGATCGAAGGCAGCTCCAAGCCGCTACTGATCTACGAGAACAGCGAGCCGCAAGCCAAAGCCGCGCCAGACGTGTAACGCTCGAGTTACATGGTGCAATGAAGGGGCCCGCTGGGCCCCTTCGCTTTTCTGGCCGCAGTGCTTGTTTTTTGCCGGGCCTACCCCCATCTTAAAAGCCAAGGGTAATCCCATCTGTTTACGGCCTTATGGCCGCCGCTGAGCCGAAATCATGAAGACAACCATCGAATTGCCTCTCCTGCCATTGCGCGATGTTGTGGTCTATCCGCACATGGTGATCCCGCTTTTTGTCGGGCGCGAGAAATCTATCGAAGCCCTGGAGGCAGCGATGACGGGCGACAAGCAGATTCTTCTGGTCGCCCAGAAGAATCCTGCGGTCGATGATCCGGATGATCAGGATCTGTATCGGGTCGGTACCGTCGCCACCGTACTGCAGCTGCTCAAGCTGCCCGACGGAACCGTCAAGGTGCTGGTCGAGGGCGAGCAGCGCGGTGCCATCGAGCGCTTCATAGAGGTCGACGGCCACTGCCGTGCTGAGGTGCAACTGATCGAGGAGGGTGACACCGCCGAGCGCGAGTCCGAGGTGTTCACCCGCAGCCTGCTGAGCCAGTTCGAGCAGTACGTGCAGTTGGGCAAGAAGGTGCCGGCCGAGGTGCTGTCCTCGCTCAACGGCATCGACGAGCCGAGCCGGCTGGTCGACACCATGGCGGCGCATATGGCACTGAAGATCGAGCAGAAGCAGGAGATCCTCGAAATCACCTCGCTGTCCGCTCGTGTCGAGCATGTGCTGGCGCTGCTGGATGCCGAGATCGACCTGCTGCAGGTGGAAAAGCGCATTCGCGGCCGGGTCAAGAAGCAGATGGAGCGCAGCCAGCGCGAGTACTACCTGAATGAGCAGATGAAGGCCATTCAGAAGGAGCTGGGCGACATCGACGAAGGGCATAGCGAGCTCGACGAGCTGCGCAAGCGCATCGACAACGCCGGTCTGTCCAAGGAGGCGCTGACCAAGGCCAATGCCGAGCTGAACAAGCTCAAGCAGATGTCGCCGATGTCTGCCGAAGCCACCGTGGTGCGTACCTACATCGATTGGCTGGTCAACGTGCCGTGGAAGGCCGAGAGCAAGGTGCGCCTCGATCTGGCGCGCGCCGAGAGCATTCTCGATGCCGACCACTACGGCCTGGAGGAGGTCAAGGAGCGCATCCTCGAGTACCTCGCCGTGCAGAAGCGGGTGAAGAAGCTCAAGGGGCCGGTGCTCTGCCTGGTCGGCCCGCCCGGCGTGGGCAAGACCTCGTTGGCCGAGTCCATCGCCACCGCGACCAACCGCAAGTTCGTGCGCATGGCCCTGGGCGGTGTACGCGACGAAGCCGAAATTCGCGGCCACCGCCGCACCTACATCGGCTCGATGCCCGGCCGCCTGATCCAGAAGATGACCAAGGTCGGCGTGCGCAACCCGCTGTTCTTGCTCGACGAGATCGACAAGATGGGCCAGGACATGCGTGGCGACCCCGCCTCGGCGTTGCTCGAGGTGCTCGATCCGGAGCAGAACCACAACTTCAACGATCACTATCTGGAAGTCGATTACGACCTGTCCGACGTGATGTTCCTCTGCACCGCCAACTCGATGAACATTCCCGGGCCGCTGCTGGACCGCATGGAAGTCATCCGCCTGCCGGGCTATACCGAGGACGAGAAGGTCAATATCGCCATCAAGTACCTGGCGCCGAAGCAGACCCAGGCCAACGGCCTGAAGAAGGGCGAGCTGGTGTTCGACGAAGGCGCCATTCGCGACATCATCCGCTACTACACCCGCGAGGCCGGGGTGCGCGGCCTGGAGCGGCAGATCGCCAAGGTCTGCCGCAAGGCGGTGAAGGAGCATCTGCGCGAGAAGCGCTTCCAGGTACAGGTCACGGCCGAGTCGCTGGAGCATTTTCTCGGCGTGCGCAAGTACCGTTACGGCCTGGCCGAGCAGCAGGATCAGATCGGCCAGGTCACCGGTCTGGCCTGGACCCAGGTGGGCGGCGAGTTGCTGACCATCGAAACCGCCGTGGTACCGGGTAAGGGCGTGCTGATCAAGACCGGCTCGCTCGGCGATGTCATGGCCGAGTCCATGACCGCTGCCATGACCGTGGTCCGCAGTCGCGCCAAGAGCCTGGGGATCGCCGCCGATTTCAACGAGAAGCGCGACGTTCACATCCACATGCCGGAAGGCGCCACGCCCAAGGACGGCCCCAGCGCGGGTATCGGCCTGTGCACCGCGCTGGTGTCGGCACTGACCCAGATTCCGGTGCGCGCCGATGTGGCCATGACCGGCGAGATCACCCTGCGTGGTCAGGTGTTGGCCATTGGCGGGCTCAAGGAAAAACTTCTGGCGGCTCACCGGGGCGGTATCAAGACGGTGATCATTCCGGAAGAAAACGTGCGCGACCTGCGGGAAATTCCGGAAAATATTAAGCAAGACCTGCAGATTAAACCGGTTAAATGGATTGACGAGGTCCTGCAAATTGCGCTGCAATACGCCCCGGAGCCCTTGCCCGATGCGGCTCCGGAGATGGTTGCAACGGATGACAAACGCGAGTCTGATTCCAAGGAGCGAATCAGCACGCATTAGCCGGGGGGCTTCCTTGACACATTTTTTGAGCCCTTGTTATAAAGCGGCTCTTATTGTGTCGGCAGGCCATCCAGCACCCGCTTTGCTTACACTAAAAATCAAGAAACAAACTCAACAGAAATAAGGGGACTTAGAGTGAACAAGTCGGAACTGATCGATGCCATCGCTGCATCTGCTGATATCCCGAAAGCTGTTGCTGGCCGCGCGCTGGATGCAGTGATTGAATCCGTCACTGGCGCTCTGAAGGCTGGCGATTCAGTTGTACTGGTTGGTTTCGGTACCTTCGCTGTCAAAGAGCGCGCTGCTCGCACTGGTCGCAACCCGCAGACCGGCAAGCCGATCAGCATCGCTGCTGCCAAGATCCCGGGCTTCAAAGCCGGTAAAGCTCTGAAAGACGCCGTCAACTAAGCGTCTTCCGGGTCTTTGCCCCGCCGCTGTGCACAGGTTGCGCAGCGGTCGCGAAGCGCCAAGGTCGGCTCAGCCCGCATCAGCCGCTTCGCACGTTACGAGAAGGCGCATCCTCGGATGCGCCTTTCTTCTATCCGGACATTACCCACGCTGCGCGGCCGGTCATTCTTTACGGACGTTCTGGGGGAAGCATGCTGCAAAATATCAGGGACAATTCAAAGGGTTGGATTGCCAAAACCATCATCGGCCTCATCGTCCTGCTGATGGCCTTTACCGGCTTCGAGGCGATTCTCACCGGCACCAGCAACAGCCAGAATGCTGCCGCGGTCAACGGTGACGAGGTCACGCTCAACGAGCTGGGCCAGGCCGTGGAAATGCAGCGTCGTCAGCTGCTGCAACAGCTGGGGCGTGATTTCGATGCCTCGCTGCTCGACGAGCGCCTGCTGCGCGAGTCCGCACTCAAGGGCTTGATCGACCGCAAGCTGCTGCTGCAGGGCGCCGGCGATGCCGATTTCGCCTTCTCCCAGGCGGCGCTGGACCAGGTCATTCTGCAAACCCCCGAATTTCAGGTCGATGGCCGATTCGATGCCGCGCGCTTCGATCAGGTGATCCGCCAGATGGGCTACGGCCGCCTGCAGTTCCGCCAGATGCTGGAAGAGGAAATGCTCATCGGTCAGCTGCGCGCCGGCCTCGGTGCCAGTAGCTTCGTCACCGAGCAGGAAGCCCGTGCGTTCGCCAGCCTGGAGCGGCAGACCCGCGACTTCGCCAGCCTGGCGATCAAGGCCGACCCGACGACGGTCGAGCTGGCCGATGGCGACATGCAGGCCTATTACGACGAACACGCCAGCGAGTTCATGAGCCCCGAGCAGGTGGTGTTGGAATACGTCGAGCTGCACAAGGACAGCTTCTTCGATCAGGTCGAGGTCAGCGACGAAGAGCTGCAGCCTCTGTATCAGAGCGAAATCGCCAACCTGGCCGAGCAACGCCAGGCTGCGCATATCCTGATCGAGGGTGACGACGAGGCGGCGCGTACCCAGCTCGAGGAGCTCAAGGCGCGTATCGACGCCGGCGAGGATTTCGCCGCGCTGGCCAAGGAGTTCTCCCAGGATCCGGGTTCCGCTGCCGACGGCGGCGATTTGGGTTACGCCGGCCCCGGCGTCTACGACCCGTCTTTCGAAGAGGCGCTCTACGCCCTGCAGCAGGGCCAGGTGTCCGCACCGGTGAAGAGCGAATTCGGCTGGCACCTGATCAAACTACTCGGCGTGCAGGCGCCCGAGGTGCCGAGTTTCGACAGCCTGAAGGACAAGCTGGCGCGCGACTACAAGGCGCAGCAGGTCGAGCAGCGCTTCGTCGAGGCCACCAAGCAGCTGGAAGACGCGGCGTTCGAGGCGTCCGATCTGGCGCAGCCGGCGCAGGAGCTCGGTCTGGAGGTCAAGGTCAGCGAGGCGGTCGGTCGCGAAGGCGGCGCCACTGGCGTCACCGCCAACCGCCAGGTGCTGCAGGCGGCGTTCAGCCCGGAAGTGCTGGAAGACGGCAACAACAGCTCCACCATCGAACTGGATCCGAGCACTGTCGTGGTGGTCCGGGTGAAGGAGCACAAGAAGCCCGAACAGCTGCCGCTGGAGCAGGTCGCCGAGAGCATTCGCAGCCACCTGTTGCAGGAGCGCGCCGCGGCCGCGGCCAAGGCCGAAGGCGAGAAGCTGCTGGCGGCGGTGCAGGCCGGCGAGGGCAGCAGCGAGAGCTGGCAGGTGCAGGAAGCGGCGACGCGCAGCCAGGAGGGTGTCGAACCCAAGGTGCTGCAGGCGCTGTTCCGCATGCCCAAGCCGGCTGCCGCCGGCACGCCGACCTATGCCGGGGTGACGTTGAACAACGGCGACTACGTGCTGCTGCGTCTGGACGGGTTGAATGTGCCGGAGCAGGCGCTGAGCGCGGAGGAGCTGGGCATGTATCGCAACTTCCTGGCCTCGCGCGCCGGTCAGCAGGACTTCGCCGCCTACCGCAAGCAGCTCGAAGCCAAGGCCGATATCGAGCGTTTCTAAGCCTTTCCGGGCGCCTCGTTCGAGGCGCTCTTCAGGCAATAAAAAACCCGCACGCCGTGCGGGTTTTTTATTGCCTGATGGGGCGTCTCAAGTCGTTCCCGGCAATCTGCTATTGCCGGGAACGAGCCCCTCAGTCTTCCATCGCGCCCATGGCGGTGGTGTTGAAGCCGCCGTCGACGTACATGATCTCGCCGCTGATGCCCGAGGCCAGGTCGGAGCAGAGGAAGGCGCCGGCATTGCCGACTTCCTCGATGGTGACGTTGCGGCGCAGCGGGGTCTGCTTCTCGTTGGCAGCCAGCATCTTGCGGAAGCTGGCGATACCGCTGGCGGCCAGGGTGCGGATCGGGCCGGCAGAGATGGCGTTGACGCGGGTGCCTTCCGGGCCGAGGCTGCCGGCCAGGTAGCGGACGCCGGCTTCCAGGCTGGCCTTGGCCATGCCCATGACGTTGTAGTTGGGCATGGTGCGCTCGGCGCCCAGGTAGGAGAGGGTCAGCAGGCTGCCGTTGCGGCCCTTCATCATCTCGCGGCCGGCCTTGGCCAGGGCAACGAAGCTGTAGGCGCTGATGTCGTGGGCGATCTTGAAGCCTTCGCGGGTGGTCACCGCGGTGAAGTCGCCGTTGAGCTGGTCGCCCGGGGCGAAACCGACGGAGTGGACGATGCAGTCCAGGCCGTCCCACTTCTTGCTCAGCGCTTCGAATACCGCGTCGATCTCCTCATCGCTGGCCACGTCGCAGGGGAAGCACAGGTCGGCGCTGGAGCCCCAGCCGGCGGCGAACTCCTCGACGCGGCCCTTGAGCTTTTCGTTCTGGTAGGTGAAAGCCAGCTCGGCACCTTCGCGGTGCATGGCGGCGGCGATACCCGAGGCGATGGACAGTTTGCTGGCAACGCCAACGATGAGTACGCGCTTACCGGTTAGAAAACCCATTGTGCTATTCCTCTTCCTGTTTCAAGGATCAGTGAGCGGTTGCCGGGGCCATGAAAGCGGCTTCCAGCAACTGCTGTGTATAAGGGTGTTGCGGTGCGCCGAAGATCGACTCGGCAGACCCCTGTTCGACCACCTGGCCCTGCTTGACCACCATCAGTTGGTGGCTCAGCGCTCTGACTACCGCCAGGTCATGGCTGATAAACAGATAGGTCAGGTTGTACTTGGCCTGCAAGCCGCGCAACAACTCCACCACCTGACGCTGTACCGTGCGGTCGAGCGCCGAGGTGGGCTCGTCCAGCAGGATCAGCGCCGGTTTCAACACCAGTGCCCGAGCAATGGCAATCCGCTGCCGTTGCCCGCCGGAAAACTCGTGGGGGTAGCGGTGCCGCGTCTGCGGGTCCAGCCCTACCTCCAAAAGCGCGTCGATGATCGCCTGTTCCTGCTCCGCCTCGTTGCCCATGCCATGAATGCGCAGGCCCTCGCCAACGATCTGGCCCACCGACATGCGCGGGCTCAGGCTGCCGAAGGGGTCCTGGAACACCACCTGCATCTGCCGCCGCAGCGGCCGTACCTCATGCTGGCTCAGACCCTGCAACTGCTGGCCCTGGAAGCGGATGTCGCCGCGACTGGCGAGCAGCCGCAGGATGGCCATGCCCAGGGTGGATTTGCCGGAACCGCTTTCGCCGACTATGCCCAGGGTCTGACCCTGGGGCAGGCTGAAGTTGATGCCGTCCACCGCCTTGACATGATCTACCGTCCGGCGCAGCAGGCCCTTCTTGATCGGGAACCATACGCGCAGGTCGTCCACTTCCAGCAGCGGCTGGCCCACGGGGTTGGCCGCGGGCTCGCCGCTGGGTTCGGCGCCGAGCAGTTCCTTGGTATAGGGATGCTGTGGCGCCTGGAACAAGTTTTCACACGACGCCTGTTCGACGATGCGACCTTGCTGCATGACACATACGCGATGGGCAATTCTGCGCACCAGATTGAGATCGTGGCTGATCAGCAGCAGCGACATGCCCAGGCGCGCCTGCAGATCCTTGAGCAGTTCGAGGATTTTCAGCTGCACGGTGACGTCCAGTGCGGTGGTCGGTTCGTCGGCGATCAGCAGCTCGGGCTCGTTGGCCAGGGCCATGGCGATCATCACCCGCTGGCGCTGGCCGCCGGACAGCTCGTGCGGGTAGGCCTTGAGGCGCTTGGCTGGCTCGGGGATGCCGACCAGCTCCAGCAGTTCCAGGGTGCGGGCGCTGGCGGCCTTGCCGCGCAGGCCCTTGTGCAGGGCGAGCACCTCGTTGATCTGCTTTTCGATGCTGTGCAGCGGGTTGAGCGAGGTCATCGGCTCCTGGAACACCATGGCGATGCGGTTGCCGCGGATGCCGCGCAGACGGCCCTCGCCGAGCTTGAGCAGGTCCTCGCCGGCATACTCGATGCTGCCGGCCGGATGGCGCGCCAGCGGGTAGGGCAGCAGGCGCAGGATGGAGTGGGCGGTGACCGACTTGCCCGAGCCGCTTTCGCCGACCAGGGCCAGGGTCTCGCCCTTGCGGATGTCGAAGCTGACGCCTTCGACCACGCGCTGGCATTGCTCGCCCATGACGAACTCGACGGCCAGGTCGCGTACTTGCAGCAGGGTTTCGTGCTGGCTCATGTCATTTCCTCGGGTCGAAGGCATCGCGGGCGGCTTCGCCGATGAACACCAGCAGGCTCAGCATGATCGCCAGCACGGCGAAGGCGCTGATGCCCAGCCAGGGCGCCTGCAGGTTGCTCTTGCCCTGGGCGACCAGTTCACCGAGCGAGGGGGCGCCGGGTGGCAGGCCGAAGCCGAGGAAGTCCAAGGCGGTGAGGGTGCCGATGGCGCCGGTGAGGATGAAGGGCATGAAGGTCATGGTCGAAACCATGGCGTTGGGCAGGATATGGCGGAACATGATGGCGCCGTTCTCCATGCCCAGCGCCCGCGCGGCACGCACGTATTCCAGGTTACGCCCGCGCAGAAATTCGGCGCGCACCACGTCGACCAGGCTCATCCAGGAGAACAGCAGCATGATGCCCAGCAGCCACCAGAAGTTCGGCTGGACGAAGCTGGCGAGGATGATCAGCAGGTAGAGCACCGGCAGGCCCGACCAGATTTCCAGGAAGCGCTGGCCGAGCAGATCGACCCAGCCGCCGTAGAAGCCCTGCAGGGCGCCGGCGATCACGCCGATCACCGAGCTGGCCAGGGTCAGGATCAGGGCGAACAGCACCGAGATGCGAAAGCCGTAGATCACCCGTGCCAGCACGTCACGGCCCTGATCGTCGGTGCCCAGCCAGTTCTGCGCCGAGGGCGGGGCGGGGGCGGGCACTTCCAGGTCGTAGTTGATGCTCGAGTAGCTGAAGGGAATCGGCGGCCAGAGCATCCAGCCGTCCTTTGCCGCGATCAGCTCCTGGATATAGGGGCTCTTGTAGTTGGCCTGCAGCGGGAACTCGCCGCCGAACACCGTCTCCGGGTAGCGCTTGAGTACCGGGAAGTACCACTGGCCGTCGTAGCGCACCGCCAGCGGCTTGTCGTTGGCGATCAGCTCGGCGCCCAGGCTCAGGCCGAACAGCACGAGGAACAGCCACAGCGACCACCAGCCGCGCTTGTGCGCCTTGAAACGCTCGAAACGCCGTTGATTGAGCGGGGAAAGCTTCATATTCAGCCCTCCCGGCTTTCGAAGTCGATACGTGGATCGACCAGGGTGTAGGTGATGTCACCGATCAATTTCACGATCAGCCCCAGCAAGGTGAAGATGAACAGGGTGCCGAACACCACCGGGTAGTCGCGGTTGATCGCCGCCTCGAAGCTCATCAGGCCGAGGCCGTCGAGGGAGAAGATCACTTCGATCAGCAAGGAGCCGGTGAAGAAGATGCCGATGAAGGCGGCGGGGAAGCCGGCGATGATCAGCAGCATGGCGTTGCGGAACACGTGACCGTAGAGCACGCGGTGGTTGGTCAGGCCCTTGGCGCGGGCGGTGACCACGTACTGCTTGTTGATCTCGTCGAGGAAGCTGTTCTTGGTCAGCAGGGTCAGGGTGGCGAAGTTGCCGATCACCAGCGCGGTAACCGGCAGCACCAGGTGCCAGAGATAGTCGAGAATCTTGCCGCCGAGGCTTAGCTCGTCGAAGTTGTTCGAGGTCAGGCCGCGCAGCGGGAACCAGTCGAAGTAGCTGCCGCCGGCGAACAGCACGATCAGCAGGATGGCGAAGAGGAAGGCCGGGATGGCATAACCGACGATGATCGCCGAGCTGGTCCAGACGTCGAAGGCGCTGCCGTGGCGGGTGGCCTTGGCGATCCCCAGGGGGATGGAGACCAGGTACATGATCAAGGTGCTCCACAGCCCCAGGGAGATCGACACCGGCATTTTCTCGACGATCAGGTCGATGACCTTGGCGTCGCGGAAGAAGCTCTCGCCGAAGTCCAGCCGCGCGTAGTTTTTCAGCATGATCCAGAAACGCTCCGGCGCCGACTTGTCGAAGCCGTACATCTTCTCGATCTCAGCGATCAGCTGCGGGTCGAGGCCCTGGGCGCCGCGGTAATTGGAGCCGGCCACCGAGACTTCGGCGCCACCGCCGCCGATGCGCCCGGTGGCGCCGCCGGCGGCCGCATCGAACCCCTCCAGCTTGGCGATCATCTGCTCGACCGGGCCGCCGGGCGCGGCCTGGATGATGACGAAGTTGATCACCAGAATGCCGAACAGGGTCGGGATGATCAGCAGCAGGCGGCGAAGGATATAGGCCAGCATTATTGCTTCGCCTCTTCGGTCGCCTGTTGCTGGGCCTCGCTTGGCTCTTCGAGGCCAGGGCGTACCCACCAGGTGTGCAGGCCGATGTCATAGAGCGGCGTCACCTTGGGGTGTTCGAAGCGGTTCCAGTAGGCCACGCGCCAGGTCTTGATGTGCCAGTTGGGGATCACGTAGTGGCCCCACAGCAGCACGCGGTCGAGGGCGCGGGTATGGGCGATCAGGCTCTGGCGCGAGTCGGCGTTGATCAGTCCCTCGACGATCTGGTCGATGGCCGGATCCTTGAGGCCGATGAAATTGCGGCTGCCGGAATTGTCGGCGCTGGAGGAGTGCCAGTACTCGCGCTGCTCGTTGCCCGGCGAGTTGGACTGACCGAAGCCGCCGACGATCATGTCGAAGTCGCGCGAGCGCAGGCGATTGATGTACTGCGAGACGTCGACCCGGCGGATCACCAGCTCCATGCCGAGATCAGCCAGGTTGCGCTTGAACGGCAGCAGGATGCGCTCGAATTCGGTCTGCGCCAGGAGGAACTCGAAGCTCACCGGCTGGCCGCTGGCATCCAGCATGCGGTCGCCGTCGATGCGCCAGCCGGCCTGTTGCAGCAACTGGTAGGCGCGGCGCTGCTGCTCGCGGATGATGCCGCTGCCGTCGGTGGTCGGCACGCGGTACTCCTCGCTGAATACCTCGGCCGGGATCTGGCCGCGCAGCGGTTCGAGAATGGCCAGCTCGTCCTCGCCCGGCAGGCCGCTGGAGCCCAGCTCGGAGTTGTCGAAGTAGCTGCGGGTGCGGGTGTAGGCGCCGTTGAACAGGCGCTTGTTGGCCCACTCGAAGTCGAACAGCAGGCCGAGGGCCTCGCGCACGCGACGATCCTGGAACTGCGCGCGGCGGGTGTTGAAGACGAAGCCCTGCATGCCGGTAGGGTTGCGGTTCTGGATCTCTTCCTTGACCAACTGGCCGTTGGCCACGGCCGGCACGCTGTAGGCGGTGGCCCAGTTCTTCGCGCTGGTCTCCAGCCAGTAGTCGAACTGGCCGGCCTTGAGCGCCTCCAGGGCCACGGTGTTGTCGCGGTAGTAGTCGATCTGGATGGCGTCGAAGTTGTAGAAACCGCGGCTCACCGGCAGGTCCTTGGCCCACCAGTCCGTCACCCGCTCGTAGCGGATGCTGCGCCCGGCCTGTACCCGGGCGACCTGGTACGGGCCGCTGCCGAGCGGCACCTCCAGGTTGCTCTTGCTGAAGTCGCGCTCGGTCCACCAGTGCTTGGGCAGCACCGGCAACTGGCCGACGATCAGCGGCAGCTCGCGATTGCCGGCGTGCTTGAAGACGAAGCGCACGCGTTGCGGCGATTCCACCTCGACCCGCTCGACGTCGGCGTAGTAGCCGCGGTACATGGGCGCGCCTTTCTCCATCAGGGTATCGAAGGTGAACTTGACGTCCTCGGCGGTGATCGGCGTGCCGTCGTGAAAGCGTGCCTCCTGGCGCAGGTGGAAGCGTACCCAGGCATTGTCGGGGGCCTTCTCGATCTTCTCCGCCACCAGGCCGTAGGCGCTGAACGGCTCGTCCTGGCTCTGCACGGTGAGGGTGTCGTAGATCAGGCCGATATCGTCGGCGGCGACGCCCTTGTTGATGAAGGGGTTGAGGCTGTCGAAGCCGCCGAAGCCGGCCTGGCGGAAGGTGCCGCCTTTCGGTGCATCGGGGTTGGCGTATTCGAAGTGCTGGAAGCCGGCCGGATACTTGGGCGCCTCGTCGTAGAGGGTGACCGCGTGTTTGGGGGCGGCGAGGGCGAGGCCGGCCAGGCCGAGCAGGATGAGGCTGCTACCGTGAAGCAGGAAACTGCGCAGCGGGTGGGTCATCGAGCGTTCTCCGTGGGCTTCAGCCACCAGGTGCGCAGGCCCAGGGTGTAGGGCGGCGTGGTGACGAAGGCGAACCGGTTGCGGTACGCCAGGCGGTGATAGTTGATGTACCAGTTGGGGATGCTGTAGTGCTGCCAAAGCAAGACCCGGTCCAGGGCGCGGGTGGCGGCGATCTGTTCGTCGCGGGTCTGCGCCGAGAGCAGCTTGTCGATCATCGCGTCGACCACCGGGTGGGCGACGCCAGCGTAGTTCTTGCTGCCCTTGACGTTCACCTGGCTGGAGTGGAAATACAGCGACTGCTCCAGGCCAGGGCTCAAGGTTTGTGGCAGGGTCAGCAGGATCATGTCGTAGTCGAACTGGTCGAGGCGCTGTTTGTACTGGGCGCGGTCGACGGTGCGCAGGTTGGCGCGGATGCCGATGCTGGCCAGGTTGGCGACGTAGGGCTGGAGGATACGCTCGAGGCTGGGGTTGACCAGCATGATCTCGAATTCGAAACGCTCGCCGCGGGCGTTGCGCAGGTCCTGGCCGGCAGGCTTCCAGCCGGCGTCGGCCAATAGACCCAGGGCGCGGCGCAAGGTTTCCCGCGGGATGCCGCGGCCGTCGGTCACCGGTTGCACTATGGGCTGGCTGAACAGCCGCGCCGGCAGCTTGTCGCGGTGCGGCGACAGCAGCAGCCACTCGGCGCCTTCCGGCTTGCCGGTGGCGGAGAACTCGCTGTTGGGGTAGTAGCTGCTGGCGCGCACGTAGGAGTTGTTGAACAGGGTGCGGTTGGTCCACTCGAAGTCGAACATCAGTCCCAGCGCCTCGCGCACCTTGCGCTGGCCGAACAGGCCGCGGCGGGTGTTCATGAACAGTGCCTGGGTCTGGGTAGGGATCTGGTGGGCGATCTCGGCGCGGATCACCTCGCCGCGGGTGACGGCGGGAAAGCGGTAGCCGTTGGCCCAGTTCTTCGCCTGGTTCTCGATGTAGAAGTCGAATTCGCCGGCCTTGAAGGCCTCGAAGGCCACGTGGTTGTCGCGGTAGAACTCCACCTCGACGCGGTCGAAGTTGTACTTGCCGCGATTGACCGGCAGATCCTTGCCCCACCAGTCCTTGACCCGTTGGAACACCAGGCTTCGCCCCGGCACCACCTGAGCGATGCGGTAGGGGCCGCTGCCCAACGGCGGCTCGAAGGTAGTGGCCTTGAAGTCGCGGTCCTTCCAGTAGTGCTGCGGCAGCACCGGCAGCTCGCCCAGGCGCAGGATCAGCAGCGGGTTGCCGGCGCGCTTGAAGACGAAACGGATGCGCTGGCGATTGAGGATGTCGACCCGCTTCACCTCCTGCAGGTGGGTGCGGTACTGCGGATGGCCGTCGCTGCGCAGCAGGCGGTAGGAGAAGGCCACGTCGTAGGCGGTGATCGGCTTGCCGTCGTGAAAGCGCGCCTCGGGACGCAGGTTGAACACCACCCAGCTGCGGTCCTCGCTGTACTCCACGCTGGCGGCGATCAGCCCGTAGCTGGAGGCCGGCTCGTCGCCGGAGGGGTCGTAGGCGCCGGTGCCGACCATCAGCGGCTCGTTGAGCTCGTTGACCCCGTACTGCAGGAAATGCGCAGTGGAGATCGGGCTGCTGCCCTTGAAAGTGTAGGGATTGAGCGTGTCGAAGGTGCCCGAGGCCATGATCCGCAGGGTGCCGCCCTTGGGCGCCTCGGGGTTGACCCAGTCGAAATGGCTGAAGCTGGCGGGGTATTTGAGCGTCCCGAACTGGGCGTAGCCGTGGCTCTCGCTGATGGTCGCAGAGACGGGAAAGCTCAAGGCCAGGCTGAGGAACAGCGGGAGGGGGGAACGCATCGGGGGTGAGATCCGATCCATGGCGGCTTTTGGGCTTCTGGGTCGGTACAGTAACAGCTTGTATCGGCAGGAAAAAGACCGCCGTGCCAGGCAAGCAATGACGGCACTTTGGCATACACTTGGGGAAAGCTCAGCGAGGGTACCGATTTGCCAGAACGTAGCCATGGTTTGCAGTCATGGATCGATCGCTTGAACCAAGCCGAACTGCCCGCGCTGGCCGCCGTGGTGCAGGATTTGCAGCGCCTGGCGCAGCAGGATTCGGCCTCGGTGCAGCAATTGGCCGACGTGCTGCTGCGCGACGCGGCGCTGACCTCCAAGGTGCTGCGGGTCGGCAACAGCGTCTATTACAACCCCTCGCAGGAGGCCATCAAGACCATCTCGCGGGCCATCGTGCTGATCGGTTTCGACAACGTGCGGCTGATCGGCCTGTCGGTCAGCCTGATCGACGGTCTGCTCACCCGCGCTCCGCGCGAGCAGCTGCAGGAGCTGCTCGCGCGCTCCTTCCACGCCGCGGTGCAGGCGCGCAACATCGCCGGGTACGTGCTCTCCAAGCATGCCGAGGAAGTGTTCATCGCCGCCTTGCTCCATCACCTGGGCGAACTGGCGTTCTGGGGCTGCGGCGGCGAACAGGCCGACGAGCTGGCCGCCGCCCTGGCCCAGCCCGGGGTGGAGGTGGACGAGGCGGTGCGCGAGGTGCTCGGCACCAGTTTCCGCCAGTTGACCCAGGGCCTGGTGAAAAGCTGGAACCTGGGCGAAACCGTCAGCCTGGCGCATGCCGGCGCGAACCAGCACGACCCGGCGGCCTACGCGGTGCAGCTGGGCGTGCGCATCAGCGAGGCTGCGCTGCACGGCTGGGATTCGCCGGAAATGGAGGCGGTGCTGGCGAAGATGGCCGCCTTCGTCGACCTCAGCCCGGAGGATGCCCTGCAGCAGGTGCTGGCCAGCGCCGAGGAGGCGGTCAAGGTGGCCTCCACCTTCGGCGCCAGCAAGCTGTGCCGGCTGATTCCCAACACCGACCCCGAACAGATCCGCCTGCAGCAGGAGGAGCGCAAGGCGCGCCTGTTGCAGCCGGATCTGCTGGTGCTGCAGCAGGCCTTGCAGGATCTCGGCCTGATGGTGAGCAAGCGCGGCGACGTCGGCCTGATCCTCGACACCCTGCTCAAGGGCCTGCATCGCGGCGCCGGCTTGGAGCGGGTGATGCTGGCGGTGCTGGCCGACGAGCAGAGCTGTTTCCGCGCCAAGCGGGTGATCGGCGACAAGACCGAGCAGTGGTTGAAGGATTTCGTCCTGCCGGCCGAGCAGGTGGAACAGCCGCATGTCTTCAGCTATGCCCTGCGCCATCGCGAGGCGATCTGGATGGGCGTGCCGGCCAGCTACAACCTGGCCGAGCTGGTCACCCAGCCGATCCGCCGCAGTCTGGGAGCGGGGATGTTCTTTATCGCGCCGATCATTGCGGGGACGCGGGAGATCGGCGTGCTCTACGCCGACAGCCGGTTGTCCGGGCGCGCGCTGCGCCACGAGCAGTTCGTCGCCTTCCAGCGTTTCACCCAGCTGACCGGGCGTTGTCTGGAGGCCTTGAGCCGGCGCTGATCAGGGCAGATAGAGGGTCAGCATCTGTCCCGGGCGCAGGCTGCTGCTGCGCGGGTTCCAGGCCTGCAGGCGCTTGAGGTCGATCTTGAAACGCTTGGCGATGACGTACAGCGAGTCGCCTTTCTGCACCCGGTAGTAGGTGGCCTTGTCGCGCGAGGTGCTGCTGCGCGTGTTGCTGGCGACCTGGCTGCCCGTGTCGGCAGGCGCCAGGCTGAGGCGCTGGCCGACCTTCAACTGGTTGCCCCGCAACTTGTTCCAGCGCTGCAGGTCGTGCACCGAGACCTGGTGGGCGCGGGCGATCTGCCACAGGTTGTCGCCGTCTTTCACCTGATAGCTGCGCGCTGCCGGCACCTGTGCCGTGCTGCGCTGGTACAGCGGTTCGCTCGGCTGCGCGCCGGGCTTGCCGGGAATGGTCAGCACCTGACCGATACGCAGGTTGTTGCCACTGAGGCGGTTGACGTCCTTGAGCGTGTTCACCGTCAGGTGATGGCGGTTGGCAATGCCATGCAGGCTGTCGCCGGCGCGCACGGTGTAGCTCTGCCAGGCGACCAGCTCCTGCGGTTTCATCAGTGCCAGGTTGGCGCTGAGCATCTCCGCCTTGTCCGTCGGCACCAGCAGGTGCTGCGGGCCGTCGAGGGTGATGCCGCGCTTGTAGGCGGGGTTGAGCTGCAGCAGCTCCTCCTCGTCGAGGTCGGCCAGGCGGGCGACACGCGACAGGTCCATGTGCTGCTTGATCGCCACCTGTTCGAAATAGGGCTCGTTGGCCACCGGCGACAGGCTCACGCCGTAGGCCTCCGGGGTGAGGATCACCTGCGACAGGGCCAGCAGCTTGGGCACGTAGTCTTCGGTTTCCTTGGGTAGCGCCAGGTTCCAGTAGTCGCTGGGCAGGCCGAGTTTCTCGTTGCGCTCGATGGCCCGGCTGATGCGGCCTTCGCCGGCGTTGTAGGCGGCCAGGGCGAGCAGCCAGTCGCCGTTGAACATCTCGTGCAGGCGGCTCAGGTAGTTGAGCGCGGCCTGGGTCGAGGCGGTGACGTCGCGACGGCCGTCGTACCAACTGGTCTGGCGCAGGTTGTAGTGACGGCCGGTGGAAGGGATGAACTGCCACAGGCCGACGGCGTGGGCGGAGGAGTAGGCCTGCGGGTCGTAGGCGCTCTCGATCACCGGCAGCAGCGCCAGCTCCATGGGCATGTCGCGCTCGGCCAGGCGTTCGACGATGTAGTGGATATAGGGGGCGCTGCGTTCGCTGACGGTATCGACGTGCTTGGGGTTGCTGGCGTACCACAGGCGCAGGCGTTCGATGCGCGGGTTGATGCCGATCTCGTCCTGCAGCTTGAAGCCGTCGCGCATGCGCTCCCAGATATCGGCGTATTCGCGAGGCTTGACCTGGCTGCTGAGCCACTCCGGCTCCCGCTCCAGGCCGACGGCGCGCGAGGTGTCGGCGTCGGCCGGAGCGGACGGAGCCAGGCTCTGACAGCCGGCCAGGGTCATGCAGCACATCACCACGAGCACCTGAGTGCTTTGTGCCAATGCCTTTAAATTCAAGGGCTTGCGTGGTGATAAAGGCATTGGTCGAGGTGGTATTCCCGGCGAAAAGGTCGGGCGATTCTAGGAATCGAGCCTGGACTGGTCAAGTTTTCACCAGTCTTTTGTGACCGGCATCCCTGTCGGTCAGCCTGCCGGGCCGTCGCAGAGCGACGTCAATAAACGCTCCAGGCGTTTTTTTGCGCGCCCGTCGTGCTTTTAGAACTGGTCTTTCCAGGCGCGCAGGCTGGCGAACACAGCGCTTGGTTCGGCATGGGGCCGGCCGTCGCGCCGTTCGGCGGCGCCGATCACTGCAGCCTCGGCAGTGCGCAGGAAGGGATTGCTGGCCAGCTCCAGGGCGATGTTCGAGGGCAGGCTGATGCGCCCGGCCTCGCGCCAGCGGCTGACCTCGGCCAGACGGGCGGCGATCTGCGGATTGTCCGGCTCCACCGCCTGGGCGAAGCGCAGGTTGCTCAGGGTGTACTCATGGGTGCAATACACCTGGGTGGCGCCGGGCAGCGCCGCCAGGCGCCCGAGCGATTCGTGCATCTGCTGCGGCGTACCCTCGAACAGGCGCCCGCAGCCGCCGGCGAACAGGGTGTCGCCGCAGAACAGCAGGTGCTGCTCGGCCTGGTAATAGGCGATATGACCGAGGGTATGACCGGGCACGGCGATGACCCGAAACTTCAGGCCGAGCACCTCGATGCTGTCGTTGTCGCTCAGGCCCAGGTCCCGTCCCGGGATGTTTTCGTCTGCCGGACCGAGCACGCGGGCGCCGGTGGCGGCCTTGAGCCCTTCGATGCCGCCGACATGGTCGAAATGATGATGGGTGACCAGGATGTCGCTGAGTTGCCAGCCCGGATGGGCCTGAAGCCAGGCCAGCACCGGCGCCGCATCGCCCGGGTCGACCACGGCGCAGCGCTGGCTGGCGGCATCCTGCAGCAACCAGAGGTAGTTGTCGGTGAAGGCGGGCAGGGCATCGATGCGGATCATTGCGGGTCGCTAAGCTGCTAATAAAGGTGCATCTTAGTCCCCATGCACGACGACTGTCATGAGAGGAATCCGATGAGCGATCAGGCATTCGCCCAGGCCGACCCCGACTGGCTCAAGCTGATCGGCGAGGCCCGTGACTGGCTGGCCGGGCCGCTCGGCCAGTTGCTGCTGGGCGAGGAGCGGCGCCTGCTGGAGGAGGAGCTGGCGAAATTCTTTGGCGGTTACCTGGTCAGCTATGGCCCGGGGGCCGAGCCGCCGCCGGATGCCGGGCAGATCCAGTGCAACGTGCGCCTCGGGGCGCCGCTGCCGGGGGTGCAGATCGTCTGCGAGGAGCAGGCCTGGCCGCTCAGCGAGCACGCCGCCGACGTGGTGGTGCTGCAGCACGGCCTGGATTTCAGCCTGTCGCCGCACGGCCTGCTGCGCGAGGCGGCGCGCAGCGTGCGGCCGGGCGGCCATCTGCTGATTCTCGGCATCAACCCCTGGAGCAGCTGGGGCGCCTGCAGCCTGTTCGCCGGCGACGGACTCAAGCGCGCACGCTGCATCTCGCCCAATCGGGTCGGCGACTGGTTGACCCTGCTCGGCTTCGCGCTGGAGAAACGCCGCTTCGGGTGCTATCGTCCGCCGCTCGCTGCAGCGGCCTGGCAAGCGCGCCTGAGCCGACTGGAGCAATGGGGCGAGGCCTGGCAGTTGCCGGGCGCCGGCTTCTATCTATTGGTGGCGCGCAAGCTGGTGGTCGGCTTGCGCCCGCTGCGTCCGGCACGCCGCGAGCCCATGGGCAAGCTGCTGCCGATGCCGGTGGCCAAGGTCAGCCGGCGCAATGCCGAACGTTAGGCGCTCTACGAGAAGCGCCTGCGCGCGGCGATTTTCGTAGGCCTGGAAACAATGTCTGAAACCGATCAAGTCGTGATCTATACCGATGGTGCCTGCAAGGGCAATCCTGGCCCCGGCGGCTGGGGCGCTCTACTGGTCTACCGGGGGGCGGAAAAGGAACTCTGGGGCGGCGATCCCAGTACCACCAACAATCGCATGGAGCTGATGGCGGCGATTGCCGGGCTGGTCGCCCTGACCCGGCCCTGCTCGGTCAAGCTGGTGACCGACTCGCAGTACGTGATGAAGGGCATCCAGGAATGGTTGCCGAACTGGAAGAAGCGCGGCTGGAAAACCGCTGCCAAGGAGCCGGTGAAGAATGCCGACCTCTGGCAGAAGCTGGACGAGGAGGTCAACCGTCACCAGGTCAGCTGGCAATGGGTGCGCGGCCACACCGGCCATCCTGGCAACGAGCGTGCCGACCAGCTGGCCAACCGCGGCGTCGACGAGGTGCGCGCGGCGCGCTGAGCCGCTGGGTTAAGATGCCGCGTTGGCCGCGTGCGGCAAGCGATTGATGAGAGAGACGAGACGTGACAAGCGATAACAGTGTCATCCGCTACGTGGTGCTGGACACCGAAACCACGGGTATGCCGGTCGCCGAGGGGCACCGCATCATCGAGATCGGCTGCGTCGAGCTGATGGGCCGGCGCCTGACCGGGCGGCATTTTCACGTCTACCTCAACCCGGATCGCGAGATCGACGAAGGCGCCATCGCGGTTCACGGCATCACCAACGAATACGTCGCCGACAAACCGCGGTTCAAGGACGTGGCCGATGAGTTCTACGAATTCATCAAGGGCGCCCAGCTGATCATCCACAACGCGGCGTTCGACGTCGGCTTCATCAACAACGAGTTCGCCCTGCTGGGGCAGAGCGAACGCGCCGACGTCAGCGACTACTGCACCGTGCTCGACACCCTGATGATGGCGCGCGAGCGGCATCCGGGGCAGCGCAACAGCCTGGATGCGCTGTGCAAGCGCTACGGCGTGGACAATTCCAACCGCGAACTGCACGGCGCCTTGCTCGACTCGGAGATCCTTGCCGACGTCTACTTGGCGATGACCGGCGGGCAGACCAACCTGTCGCTGGCCGGCGAAGGCGGCGACGGCGATGGCAGCGGTCGTCAGCAGGCCACTCCGATCCGCCGTCTGGACGCCGCGCGGCCGCGCACCCGGGTGATTCGCGCCAGCCAGGACGAGCTGGCCGCGCACCTGACGCGGCTGGCGGCCATCGAGAAATCCGCCGGTGGGCCGGCCTTGTGGGCGCAGTTGGAACAGGCGCCGGAATAAGCCAACAGCGCAATTGCGACCTTTTCGTATAGCGTGACGCATGGGGGGTTCCGCCCGTTCGGGCGAATCTCTACCCTGAGACGATGGGCAGGTCGGACCTGCCAGCCTTCAGGACGTCACAATGTACAAAGACCTCAAATTCCCCGTCCTCATCGTCCACCGCGATATCAAGGCCGATACCGTCGCCGGTGATCGCGTGCGTGCTATCGCCCAGGAGCTGACGCAGGACGGTTTCAGCATCCTGCCCACCGCCAGCGCCGCCGAGGGGCGCATCGTCGCCTCCACCCACCACGGCCTGGCCTGCATCCTGGTGGCCGCCGAGGGCGCGGGGGAGAACCAGCGCCTGCTGCAGGACATGGTCGAGCTGATCCGCATCGCCCGGGTGCGCGCGCCGCAGCTGCCGATCTTCGCCCTGGGCGAGCAGGTCACCATCGAGAACGCGCCGGCCGAGGCCATGGCCGATCTCAACCACCTGCGCGGCATCCTCTATCTATACGAGGACACCGTGTCCTTCCTCGCCCGCCAGGTGGCGCGCGCCGCACACAATTACCTCGACGGCCTGCTACCGCCGTTCTTCAAGGCGCTGGTGCAGCACACCGCGCAATCGAACTATTCCTGGCACACGCCCGGCCACGGCGGCGGTGTGGCCTACCGCAAGAGCCCGGTGGGGCAGGCCTTCCACCAGTTCTTCGGCGAGAACACGCTGCGCTCGGACTTGTCCGTGTCGGTGCCGGAGCTGGGCTCGCTGCTCGATCACACGGGCCCCTTGGCCGAGGCCGAGGCCCGCGCCGCGCGCAACTTCGGCGCCGACCACACCTTCTTCGTGATCAACGGCACCTCGACGGCGAACAAGATCGTCTGGCACTCGATGGTCGGCCGCGACGACCTGGTACTGGTGGATCGCAACTGCCACAAGTCGATCCTGCATTCGATCATCATGACCGGCGCCATTCCGCTGTACCTGTGCCCGGAGCGTAACGAGCTGGGCATCATCGGGCCGATTCCCCTGAGTGAGTTCAGCAGGGAGTCGATCCAGGCCAAGATCGACGCCAGCCCGCTGGCCAAGGGGCGCGCGCCCAAGGTCAAGCTGGCGGTGGTGACCAACTCCACCTACGACGGTCTGTGCTACAACGCCGAGATGGTCAAGCAGGCCCTGGGCGATTCGGTCGAGGTGCTGCACTTCGACGAGGCCTGGTACGCCTACGCCGCCTTCCACGAGTTCTACGCCGGGCGCTACGGCATGGGCACCCGGTGCGACGAACATTCGCCACTGGTGTTCAGCACCCATTCCACGCACAAGCTGCTGGCGGCCTTCAGCCAGGCCTCGATGATTCACGTGCAGGACGGCGGGCAGCGCCAGCTGGATCGCGACCGCTTCAACGAAGCCTTCATGATGCACATCTCCACCTCGCCGCAGTACGGCATCATCGCCTCGCTGGACGTGGCCTCGGCGATGATGGAGGGCCCGGCTGGCCGCTCGCTGATTCAGGAAACCTTCGACGAGGCGCTGAGCTTCCGCCGCGCCCTGGCCAACGTGCGGCGCAATCTCGACGCCGATGACTGGTGGTTCAGCATCTGGCAGCCGGCGGCGGCCGACGGTGCCGATAGCCTGGCCACCGCCGACTGGGTGTTGCAGCCGGATGCCGACTGGCATGGCTTCGGTGAAGTGGCCGAGGACTACGTGCTGCTCGATCCGATCAAGGTGACCCTGGTGATGCCCGGACTCAATGCCGCCGGCAAGCTGGAGGAGCAGGGCATCCCCGCGGCGGTGGTCAGCAAGTTCCTCTGGGAGCGTGGCCTGGTGGTGGAGAAGACCGGTCTGTATTCCTTCCTGGTGCTGTTCTCCATGGGCATCACCAAGGGCAAGTGGAGCACCCTGCTGACCGAACTGCTGGAGTTCAAGCGCAGCTACGACGCCAACCTGCCGCTGACCCAGGTGCTGCCGTCCATCGCCCAGGCCGGCGCGGGGCGCTACCAGGGCATGGGCCTGCGCGACCTGTGCGACGCGTTGCACGGCTGCTACCGCGACAACGCCACGGCCAAGGCGCTGAAAAGCATGTACACGGCGCTGCCGGAAGTGGCGATCAAACCGGCCGACGCCTACGATCGCCTGGTGCGCGGCGCGGTGGAGGCAGTGCCGATCGAGCGGCTGGAGGGGCGCATCGCCGCAGTGATGCTGGTGCCCTATCCGCCGGGCATCCCGCTGATCATGCCGGGCGAACGCTTCACCGCGGCGAGCCGTTCGATCCTCGACTACCTGGCCTTCGCCCGCACCTTCGACCAGGCCTTCCCGGGCTTCGATATCGACGTGCACGGCCTGCAGACCGAGGCCGGCCAGTACTGCGTCGACTGCCTGGTGGAGTGAGCTTGGTGCTCTGCCGAGGGGGCGAGACCCTCGGCAGATCAATCCCTTATTCACGATAGTCAAAGCAGTTCTTAACCTCCGGGGCGTGCCCTGCGTCACAGCGGCAAGCATCGACTTTTATGTCGTGCTTGTTATAGTTGCTCGGTTTTAATCACAAAATAATTGCGTGCGCTGCCGAGCAGCGGCTGAGGATGACTGCCGTGTCCGACTACCAAGCCTTTCGCGTCGAACTGGCGGACAAGATCGCCCATGTGCAGATCAACCGTCCGGACAAGGTCAATGCCATGAACGCCGACTTCTGGCGCGAGATCGTCGAGATCTTCCGCTGGGTCGACGCCACCGATGCGGTGCGGGTGGTGGTGCTGTCCGGCGCCGGCAAGCATTTCTCCTCCGGCATCGACCTGATGCTGCTGGCCTCGGTCGGCGCCCAGCTGGGCAAGGACGTCGGCCGCAATGCCGATGCCCTGCGGCGCAAGATCCTCGAGCTGCAGGCGTCCTTCAACGCCGTCGACCAGTGCCGCAAGCCGGTGCTGGCAGCCATCCAGGGCTACTGCCTGGGCGGCGCCATCGACCTGATCAGTGCTTGCGACATGCGTTATTCCACGCTGGACGCGCAGTTCTCGATCAAGGAAATCGACATGGGCATGGCCGCCGACGTCGGCACCCTGCAGCGCCTGCCGCGGATCATCGGCGATGGCATGATGCGCGAGCTGGCGTTCACCGGGCGCAGCATCGACGGCGCCGAGGCCCAGCGCATCGGTCTGGTCAACCGCACCTACGAGAGCCAGGAGGCGCTGCTCGCCGGGGTGCTGCAGATCGCCGGCGAGATCGCGGCTAAGTCGCCGGTGGCGGTGCGCGGCACCAAGGAAATGATTCGCTACATGCGCGACCACCGGGTCGACGATGGCCTCGAGTACATCGCCACCTGGAACGCGGCCATGCTGCAGTCCGAAGACCTGCGCCTGGCCATGACAGCGCACATGAGCAAGCAGAAACCGGAGTTCGCCGACTGATGCCGTATCCACTGTTGTCCGCAGCGAGCCGCGAGGTGCCTAGAGCATGGTGAGTGGAGCCACATCCCTGAGCCTGGTGCGCGACGAACTGTTCGTCACCATGGAAGAGGCCGAGCAGAGCCTCGAGCACTTCATCGCCGAACGGCACAACGGCAGCCTGTTGCAGCAGGCGGTGGAGAGCCTGCAGCAGGTGCGCGGCACGCTCAATTTGATCGAGCTGGCCGGCGCCGAGCTGCTGGCCCAGGAAGTGCTGGACCAGGCCACCGACATCCCCGCCGGCGCCGGCGAGGAGCGCGACGTGCAGCTGGCGGCGCTGAGCAACGCGCTGCACGTGCTGCGCCGCTACCTGGAAAACGTCGACGCCCATCGCCAGGAAATGCCCGAGCTGCTGCTGCCGGCGATCAACGACCTGCGCCAGGCCGGCGCCCAGCAGCCGCTGCCGGAAAGCTTCTTCTTCAGCGTGCGCCTCGACCAGGCCCGACCGCACAGCGCCAGCTTGGCACTCGACGGCGCGGCCAAGCTGGCCGAAGGCAAGCGCCTGCGCCATATGTACCAGGTGGGCTTGCTCGGCTTTATCCGCGAGCAGAACCCACAGGCCAGCCTCAAGCTGATGGTGCGCGCCATGGGCCGCCTGGACAGCCTGTTCGCCAACGAGCCGCGCGGGCGCATGTGCTGGATCGGCGCCGCCGCCATTGAGGCGCAGAGCGACGGCCAGTTGCTGCCGCGCAAGTCGCGCAAGCAGCTGTTCTCGCGCCTGGATCGCGAACTCAAGCTGATGCTGGGCAACCCGCAGTACGAGGCGCCGCGCAGCCTGCTCAAGGAATTGCTGTACCTGGTGGCCCTGGCCGACAGTCACGGCCCGCATGCCAGCGCCATGCGCCAGGTGTTCGGCCTGACCCCGCTGCCGTTCACTGACCACCTGCTGGAAGCCGAGTACCAGCGCCTGGCCGGCCCCGGCAAGGCGGTGATGCGTTCGCTGTCCACCGCCATTCGCGAGGAGCTGGCCAGCGTCAAGGACATGCTCGACCTGATGGAGCGCGGCACCCTGCAGAGCGAGACCCTGGGCACGCTGCACGCCCTGCTCGGCAAGCTGGCCAAGACCCTGGGCATGGTCGGCCTGACCTCCGCCGGCAACGCCCTCGGCGCCCAGTTGCCACTGGTCGCCGCCTGGAGCGACGCCACGCCGCCGGCGCCTGCGCAGTTGCACAAGCTGGCCGATGCGGTGCTCTACGTCGAAGGCATGGTCGCCAGTCTGGAACGCGGCGAAAGCCGCGACACGCGGCCGACCCCGGCCGAGCCGGGCAGCGAGGCCGATTCCTTCGCCAGCCACCAGCTCAACGAGGCGCGCATCGTCGTGGTCGATGAGGCTCAGGCCGGCCTGGCCCTGGCCAAGCGTGCGATCACCGCCTACCTGGAAGCCGGCGGCGACAGGATGCACCTGGCCAACGTGCCGTTCAGCCTGCAGGCGGTGCGTGGCGGCCTGTGGTTCCTCGAGCAGCGCCGTGCGGCGACCCTGGTCGGCGCCTGCGCCGACTATATCCAGACGCGCATGCTCGAGTCCGGGCAGATGCCCTCCGAGCAGATGCTGGAAACCCTGGCCGACGCCCTGAGCAGCCTGGAGTACTACCTGGAAGCCGGCGCCGTGCTGCGTCCGGAAACCCAGCCCAGTGTACTCGACCTGGCCGAGGAGAGCGTCAAGGCCCTGGGAATGCCGGTGGCGGCCTGATGGTCTGGCGCAACGCCTTTCTCGACCCCGCCCGGCCCGGCGGTTGGGCGCTGCTGTACTGCCAGCAGCAGTTTCTCGCCGACGCCAACGGCGTGCTGTTTCCCCGCGACTGGATCAAGCGCCAGGAGCTGGACATTCTCGCCGAGCAGGGCATCGGTCATTTCGGCGAGGATGCCGTCTACCTGCTGCAGGTTACGCCCTCCACCCAGCTGGACGGCGCCAGCTGGCAGAGCCTGCGCCAGTTCATGCTGCAGGGCGAGGCCGAGACCTTCCGCATGCTCGCCTACGCCGCGCAGATCGGCACCTGGTATGCCGAGCATCGTTTCTGCGGCAGTTGCGGCGCGCCGACCCGCCAGCTACCCGGCGAGCGGGCGATGCGCTGCGACGCCTGCGAGTCGCAACACTATCCGCGCATCTCGCCGAGCATGATCGTGCTGGTCAGCCGCGGCGACGAAATCCTTCTGGCCCGTTCGCCGCGTTTCGTTGCCGGGGTCTACAGCACCCTGGCCGGCTTCGTCGAGCCGGGCGAGTCGGTGGAACATTGCGTGGCGCGCGAGGTGCGCGAGGAAGTCGGCGTCGAGGTGCGCAACCTGCAGTACATCGGCAGTCAGGGTTGGCCCTTCCCGCATTCGCTGATGCTCGGCTTTCACGCCGAGTACGCCGGCGGCGAGATCGTCATGCAGGCGGACGAGATCGAGGATGCCCGCTGGTTCCGCGTCGACGACTTGCCGCCGCTGCCGGCGTCGCGCTCCATCGCCCGCCACCTGATCGATCTCTACGTGGCACGCCGATTGGGTTTGCCCGAGCCTGTGCTGCCAGCGTAAGACCCCTTGTAGGAGCGGCTTCGGCCGCGAACCTCGGTTACCTTTTCGCGGCTCAAGCCGCTCCTACAAGATCCCGGATGGCCCGTCGGAGCTAGCCAAACCAGTGCTGCCAGGCCAGGCGCGCGGTCAGCGCCAGCACCACCAGGATGAACACCGGGCGGATGAACTTCGAGCCGCCCTTGATCGCCGTGCGTGCGCCGAGGAAGGCGCCGACCATCAACGCCGCGCCCATGCTCAGTCCCAGCACCCAGGCCACCTGCCCGAAGGCGATGAACACCGCCAGCGCCGCGGCGTTGCTGACGAAGTTCATGGTACGTGCCACGCCGCTGGCGCGAACCAGGTCGAGCGGGTAGAGCAGCAGGCTGCTGACGGTCCAGAAGGCGCCAGTGCCGGGGCCGGCGACGCCGTCGTAGAAGCCCAGGCCAAGGCCTTGCGGCCACTGGCGGCCGCGGGCGATGGGCAGGTTCTGCTCGCTCGGCGCTTCGGGCGTGCGACCGAACAGCAGGTACAGACCGCAGGCGAACACCACCGCCGGCAGCATCTGGTTGAGCCATTCGGCCGGCAGCCAGTGGGCGATCAGCGCGCCGAGCAGGGCGCCGATCAGCGTGGCCAGCAGCGCCCCGCGCCATTGTCCGGGATCGAACAGCTTGCGCCGGTAGAAGGTCAGCGCCGCGGTGCCCGAGCCGAAGGTGGCGCACAGCTTGTTGGTGCCCAGCACCAGGTGCGGCGGCAGCCCGGCGGTGAGCAGCGCGGGAATGGTCAGCAGGCCGCCGCCGCCGGCGATGGCGTCGATGAATCCGGCGATGAAGGCGACCAGCGCCAGGATGGCCAGGGTGCTGGGATCGATGGCGAGTTCGAGAGCGAAGGGCATATAAAGTGTCGACTTGTGGGCGAGTGCGCAGCCTGCCGACTGTTCGGCGTCCGGCGAGCTGCGCATAATGCCGGGATTTTCCGGCGGAAGGAACGCAATAGATGCAATACGACGGGTTGGCCTGGGCGGTGGCGCTGCTGGCGGTGCTGGCACTGCTGGTGGCGCTGCGCATTCTGCTCAATAGCGGCTGGTTTCTCGGCTGGCTGCGCGGCACCTGCGGCCTGGCGTTCCTTGCCCTGGCCGGCCTGGTCGGCCTGGTCGCCTACGACCTCTACAGCTACGCGCCGTTGCCGCAGGGTAAGCCGCTGGCGACGCTCAGTTTCAAGGCCGACGGCCCGCAGCGTTACCGCGTCAGCCTGCTGGAAGGTGGCCGCGAGCGCACGCTGATCCTGGAGGGTGATCTGTGGCAGCTCGATGGTCGGCTGATCCGCTGGAAGGGCCTGGCCGAGCTGATCGGCCTGGAGCCCGGCTACCGTTTCGAGCGCTTGTCCGGGCGCTTTCTCGCCATCGAACAGCAGGCCCTGGCCCAGCACGGTCGCGTGCAGCTGGCCGAGAGTCCCTACGGCGTCGACCTGTGGCGCTGGCTGCGCCTGAGCCAGCGCGACCTGCTGCTGTTCGACCCGCAGGCATTGCGCGTGACCTACCTGCCGATCGCCGCCGATGCGGTGTACAGCGTCAGCCTGACGCCGACCGGGCTGCTGGCCGAGCCGATGAATCCGGCAGCCGAAGCGGCATTGAAGGATTGGTAGCGGCCGCTTTGCGGCCATTTGGCGACCCGGAGGGTGTCCGAAGGGCGGGAGAGGAGAGCGAAATATCCTACAAAGCAAAAAGGCACCCTAGGGTGCCTTCGTCGTTTATGCCGCTTGACCTCAGGAGAGGAAGCCGCCGTCGACGTTGAGCGCCACGCCGGTGGTGTAGCTGGACGCTGCGCTGGCCAGGTACAGCACCGCGCCGGCCATCTCGCTGGGGTCGGCCACGCGCTTGAGCGGAATACGCTGCAGCGCCATGTTGAGAATGGCGTCGTTCTTGGTCAGTGCCGAGGCGAACTTGGTGTCGGTCAGGCCAGGCAGCAGGGCGTTGCAGCGGATGCCGAACTGCGCGCACTC
The DNA here is from genome assembly GCF_000465935.2 of Pseudomonas sp. EGD-AK9. NCBI lineage: Bacteria > Pseudomonadati > Pseudomonadota > Gammaproteobacteria > Pseudomonadales > Pseudomonadaceae > Pseudomonas > Pseudomonas sp. EGD-AK9. The sequence continues at coordinate 20,054 of NZ_AVOF01000240.1, read as the reverse complement.
CTTGGCGAACACCTTGGTCATGCTGATCACCGCGGCCTTGGTCACCGAGTAGATGCCCTGGAACTCGCCGGGCGAGACGCCGTTGATCGAGGCGACGTTGATGATCGAGCCGCCGCCACCCGCCTTCATCAGCTTGCCGCCTTCGATGGACATGAAGTAGTAGCCGCGGATATTCACGTCCACGGTCTTCTGGAAGGCGCCGAGGTCGGTATCCAGCACGTTGCAGAACTGCGGGTTGGTGGCGGCGTTGTTGACCAGGATGTCGAGGCGGCCGAACTGCTCCTTGATCTGCGCGAAGACGCTGGCGATCTGCTCCATCTCGCCGATGTGGCAGGCGATGGCAGTGGCCTTGCCGCCCTCGGCGATGATGGCGTCGGCCACGGCCTGGCAGCCCTCGAGCTTGCGGCTGGAGACGATCACGTGCGCGCCTTGCTGGGCCAGCAGCTTGGCGATGGCCTCGCCGATGCCGCGGCTGGCGCCGGAAACGAAGGCGATCTTGCCGTCGAGGTCGAACAGTTGGGTCTTGGACATTGTGATTACCCCGGGGTTAGAGAGTGGATTTGCCGATGACCTGCAGGCTCATCTGCTCCAGCAGCTTGTTCATCTGAATGAACTGGGCGAAACGCTTGTCCTGGGTCTGGCCATGGTAGAAGCGGTAGTAGATCTGCTGGACGATGCCGGCCAGGCGGAACAGGCCGTAGGTGTAATAGAAGTCGAAGCTCTTGATCTCGATGCCGGCCTGCTTGGCGTAATAGTCGACGAACTGCTGGCGGGTGAGCATGCCGGGGGCGTTGCTCGGCTGGCGGCGCATCAGTTGCACCGGCGCCGGGTCGCCGGCCTCGATCCAGTAGGCCAGGGTGTTGCCCAGGTCCATCAGCGGGTCGCCGATGGTGGTCATTTCCCAGTCGAGCACGCCGATGATCTGCATCGGGTTGTTCGGGTCGAGGATGACGTTGTCGAAGCGGTAGTCGTTGTGCACGATGCCCGGCTTGTGGTGGTCGGCCGGCATCTTGTCGCGCAGCCAGGCCTTGACCGGCTCCCAGGTGGGCGCATCGGGGGTCAGGGCCTTCTCGTAACGGCTGATCCAGCCGCCGATCTGGCGCTCCACATAGCCTTCCGGCTTGCCCAGGTCGCCGAGGCCGCAGGCGTTGTAGTCGACGTTGTGCAGCTCCACCAGCTTGTCGATAAAGCTCTTGCACAGCGCGCGGGTCTGCTCGGGGCTGAAGTTCAGCTCGGCCGGCATCTCCGAGCGCAGGATGATGCCCTTGACCCGCTCCATCACGTAGAACTCGGCGCCGATCACCGACTCGTCGGTGCAGTGCACGTAGGCCTTGGGGCAGTAGGGGAAACCGGCATTGAGCTGGTTGAGGATGCGGTACTCGCGGCCCATGTCGTGCGCCGACTTGGCCTTGTGGCCGAATGGCGGGCGGCGCAGGACGAACTCCTGCTGCGGGTACTCGATCAGGTAGGTCAGGTTCGAGGCGCCGCCGGGGAACTGGCTGATCTTCGCTGCGCCGCTCAGGCCGGGAATATGGGCCTTGAGATAGGCGTCGATGACGGCGGCGTCGAGCTCTTCGCCTGCGCGGATGCGGGTGGATTGGTCGGTGAGCGCCATGCTTATCCCTTCTACTTATGATGGGTGCCCTAGATAATTGGCTAATCTAATGCTGCACCCGAACCGTCACAAGCAATACGCGCCGTTATAGGCGGGCGTGTTGCACCACAATCAAGCTGCCTGATTCGCCCGCAGGCGGCGGCTGCGCATAAAAAAACCGGAGCCCAAGGACTCCGGTTTCGTCTGTGTCACGGTCAGCCTAGGCGCTTAGACCGGGAACAGTTCGCCCAGCTTCATCGCCAGCATCATGTCGCCTTCGGCGCGCAGCTTGCCGGCCATGAAGGCCTGCATGCCGTCGGTTTCGCCGCTGGTGATGCCCTTGAGGGTTTCGCTGTCCATGATCAGGGTCACGTTGGCGTTCGGGTTGTCGCCTTGCTCGACGGCGCAGGTGCCGTCCTTGACGATCAGCGCGTAGTTCTCGCCGTCTTCGATATTGAACTGGAACACCAGATCCAGGCCGGCAGCGGCGCTGGCGTTGAACTTGGATTGCATGGTTTGGACGATGTCAGCAACGCTCATGGTCTTATCCTTTTTTCAGGTTTTTCGCGCAGCCTCGCGGCCGCAGTGGGCCAAAACTCATCGGTAGGTGATGAGCTCCGGCGCCTTCAGCAGCTGCAGATGCACATGGCTGTTGAAGGAAGCCAGACTCACCTCGCGGCCGCGGAACTTCAGCTGGCTGAGCGAGGTGTTGACGATTTGCCAATTCAGTTCGAAGGCCTTGTCCGCCGGTACGCCGGTGATCAGCCGGAGCAGGGCGGTGATGGTGCCGCCGGAGGTGAACACGGCGATGTTCTGTTTGCTCCGGGCCTGCTCGAGGATGCGGGTCAGGCCGCCTTCGACCTGCTCGACGTAGGCCTGCCAGCTCTGCAGGCCGGGCTGCTCGTACTCGCCGCAAACCCAGCGGGCAATCAACTTGGAGAACAGGCGCTGGAACTCGGCACGGTTCTGCGCGCCGTTACGCAGGATATGCAGGGCCTCGGGTTCTTCGGGCAGGATGCCGGGGAGCAGGGCGCGGATCACCGCATCGGCGTCGAACTCGTTGAAGGCCGCGTCGATGTCCAGCGGCGGGGCGTCGCTCATGCGCTGCAACGCGGCATTGGCGGTATGCTGCTGGCGGCGCAGGCTGCCGCTGACGCAACGATCGAAGACGATGCCGAGCTGATTCAGGTGCTCGCCCAATACTTCGGCCTGGCGCACGCCGGTGGCAGACAGGACATCGTAGTCGTCCGCGCCGAATGAGGCCTGGCCATGTCGAATCAGGTAAATGCTGCCCACGTCCGTTTCGGTCCCGGCGCGTTGAAAGTTCCGCGAGGGTATGAGGAAGCTCGGGGGCTGTCAACGAAAAAACATACGCTTGTTTGAATCCGCTGTGCGGTGCCCGTCGACCTTCGTCGCGCTTGGCCGCCGGCCGATGGCGCCGGTATGCTTGAGCCTTTGCGCGCCTCGGCGCCGCCGCATTGTCCAAGGGGGATCTGTGGAGTTTCTTAGCGAGTACGTCGGCTTTCTGGCGAAAACCCTGACCCTGGTGGTCGCCATCGTCCTGGTGCTGGCGGCGGTCGCCGCTACGCGCGGCAAGGGCCGGCGCAGCAGCGGCCAGTTGCAGGTGCACAAGCTCAACGACTTCTACAAGGATCTGCGCGAGCGCCTGGAGCACAGCGTGCTGCACAAGGACCAGCTCAAGGCCGCGCGCAAGGCCGAGGCCAAGGCGGCCAAACGGGAGAAGAAGCACCCGCCAAGCAAGCCGCGGGTGTTCGTGCTGGACTTCGACGGCGATATCAAGGCCTCGGCCACCGATCACCTGCGCCATGAGGTGACCGCGCTGCTGTCGCTGGCCAAGGCCTCGGACGAGGTGGTGCTGCGCCTGGAAAGCGGCGGCGGCATGGTGCACAGCTATGGCCTGGCTTCCTCGCAGCTGGTGCGCATTCGCGAGGCCGGCATCCCGCTCACCGTCTGCGTCGACAAGGTGGCGGCCAGCGGCGGCTATATGATGGCCTGCATCGGCCAGAAGATTCTCGCCGCGCCGTTCGCCATCCTCGGTTCCATCGGCGTGGTGGCGCAGCTGCCCAATGTGCATCGCCTGCTGAAGAAGCACGACATCGATTTCGAGGTGCTCACCGCCGGCGAGTACAAGCGCACCCTGACCGTATTCGGCGAGAACACCGAAAAAGGCCGGGAGAAGTTCCAGGAAGACCTGGAAACCACCCACGAGCTGTTCAAGGGCTTCGTCGCCCGTTACCGCCCGCAACTGGATATCGACGCCATCGCCACCGGCGAGGTCTGGCTGGGCCTGTCCGCCCAGGAGCGCCTGCTGGTGGACGAACTGAAGACCAGCGACCAATACCTGGCCGAGCGCGCTGCCGAGGCCGAGCTGTTCCACCTGCATTTCGCCCACAAGAAGAGCCTGCAGGAGCGCGTGGGGCTGGCTGCCAGCATGGCCCTGGACCGCTTCGTGCTGACCTGGCTGAGCAGACTCAATCAGCAGCGCTTCTGGTAAGAGCGCGCCACCGAACAACGACAAGAGGAGAAGGTGATGACTGAATTCAAGGCCTTGCTGGTCAGCGAAGGCGCCGATGGCGGTTTTCAACGCCAGGTGGTGGCGCGGCGGATCGAGGAGCTGCCCGCTGGCGAGCTGCTGATCCGCGTGCGCTATTCCTCGCTCAATTACAAGGACGCGCTGTCGGCCAGCGGCAACCGTGGCGTCACCAAAGCCTATCCGCACACGCCGGGCATCGACGCTGCCGGCGTGGTGGAGGCGTCCGCCGTCGCCGAGTTCGCCCCCGGCGACGAGGTGATAGTCACCGGTTACGACCTGGGCATGAACACCGCCGGCGGTTTCGGCCAGTACATTCGCGTACCGGCGGCCTGGGCGATCAAGCGTCCGCAGGGCCTGTCCCTGCGCGAGGCGATGATCCTCGGCACCGCCGGCCTCACCGCCGCGCTGTGCGTGGACAAGCTGGAGCAGGCCGGCGTCACCCCCGAGGCCGGCACCGCGCTGGTTACCGGCGCCACCGGCGGCGTCGGCAGTATCGCCGTGGTGCTGTTGAAGGCGCTGGGCTACCGGGTCGCGGCCGCCACCGGCAAGGCCGAGCAGGGCGAATTCCTGCGTGGTCTCGGCGCCGACGAGATCGTCAGCCGCGAAGAGCTGCTGCAGGGGGTTGAGCGGCCGTTGCTCAAGGAGCGCTGGGCGGCGGCGGTGGACACCGTGGGCGGCGACATCCTGTTCAATGTGGTCAAGTCCCTGCGTCATAGCGGTAGCGTGGCGTGCTGCGGGCTGACCGCCGGCGTCGGCTTCCAGGCCAGCGTGCTGCCGTTCATCCTGCGCGGGGTGAACCTGCTTGGCGTGGATTCGGTGGAGCTGCCGCTGGTGGTCAAGGCGTCGATGTGGGACAAGCTGTCGCTGCAGTGGAAGCTCGATCTCTCGGCGTTGTGTCAGGAAGTCGCCCTGCAAGAGTTGCCGGCGGCCATCGAGCGGATACTCGCCGGCGGCATGGTCGGCCGCGTGCTGGTGCGGCTGGATTGAGCGAGAGGCCCGCCTTCGACGGACCTCTGCGTTTCACGCCCGGCTGACGTACATGGTGATTTCCGCGCGAAACACCGGCTTGTCGCCGACATAGGCCAGCACCGGCACCTTGATGTCGCCGAGCTGGCTCCAGTCCAGCGCACTGCCGTCGGCCACGGCGCGGATATCGCCGTCGGCCTTGGCCAGGTACTCCACCGTCATGCCCTTGGGAATCCAGCGACAGCCGGCCGGGATCGAGGCGTCGGTCATGCTGCCGGCGGCCAGCTCGGCGGCGTTGCACAGGGCGATGGCGTGCACCGTGCCGATATGGTTGAGCACCTCGCGACGCTTGGGGAAGGTCAGCTCGGCATAGCCGGGGCGCAGCTCGACCATCTGCGGGGCGATGCTGGCGAAGTAGGGGGCGACCTGGCCGATCAGTGCGCTGAACTGCGCCGGGCCGGCTTGCTGGAACATCTGCAACATCTGACTCATGACTGTCTCCTGCGGGTTTGCGATTGAAGATGAGCGCGCGCCAGGGCAGTATACGAACGTTAGAAAATAATTCTAGAAAAATATTCTAGTCATCAGGGAGTGGCATGGCCCGTCCATCGCGTAAAGACGAGATTCTCCAGGCCGCGCTGGCCTGTTTCACCGAGCAGGGCGTCGATGCCACCACCATCGAGATGATCCGCGACCGTTCCGGCGCCAGCATCGGCAGCCTGTATCACCACTTCGGCAACAAGGAGCGCATCATCGGTGCCTTGTACCTGGCCGGCACCGCGCAGTACGCCGAACGGCTCGAGCACGGCTTCGCCAAGGCAGGCAGCGCCGAGGCCTGCGTGAAGCTGCTGGTGACCAGCTATATCGATTGGGTGGTGGCCAATCCGGACTGGGCGCGCTTCATCCTGCACAGTCGCGGTCGGGTCGAGGCAGGGGAAATGGGCGAGGCGCTGCGCGAGGCCAATCGCCTGCATTTCGCGCGGATTCTCGCGGCACTGGCCGAGTACCGCCAGCAGGGGCTGTTCAGGGCCATGGCCGACGACTGCTTCGCCGCGGTGGTGATCGGCCCGAGCCAGGATCTGGCCCGCAACTGGTTGGCCGGCCGTAGCCAGAGCGAGCTGGGGGCCTGTCGCGAACTCCTGGCGCAGATCGCCTGGGAGTCCGTGCGGGCGAGCTCCTAGGCGCAGGGAAGCAGGATCTTGCTGGTAGCCCGGCCGTAATTCGGGGGGGCGCCGTCGCGCATTCGCGGAGCGCAGCTGCGCCACATCAAACGCAAAAGCCCCGCCAATAGCGGGGCTTTTGCGTACAAGCGGCGGCGATCAGGCGCGGCGGCGGAACAGCGGTTGTGGCTGGTCGGCCGAGGCCTGGTAGACCTCGCTGTAGTCCTCGAAGGCCTTGAGCGCGTCGTACGGGTCCTTGTCCGCGCGCAGGGCGAAGGCATCGAAGCCGACGCGGCGCAGGGCGAACAGCTGGTCGCGCAGCACGTCGCCGATCGCGCGCACTTCGCCTGTGTAGCCGTAGCGAGTGCGCAGCAGGTAGGCGCTGGAGGAATGGCGACCGTCGGTGAAGGCCGGGAAATCCAGGGCGATCACCTGGAAATGCGCGAGATCGTCGGCGATTTCCTCGACTTCGTCGCCGGCTTCCAGCCACACGCCCAGGCCGCCATCGCGGGCCTTCAGCGCATGGGCGTGCTCGCGCCACAGCGCCAGCGGAACGATGATGTCGTCGCAGTTGGGGATGGCGTCGAGCGTCACGTCCTTGGCCAGCAGGTGCCAGGTTTCGTCGATCACCTGGCCGTTCTTAATGATTCGCTGCATAGACGCGCTCCTTGAACGGGTCGATACCGATGCGGCGGTAGGTATCGAGGAAGCTTTCTTCTTCGGTGCGTTGCTCGACGTAGACCTTGATGATCTTGTCGATCACGTCCGGCATGTCGTCCTGAGCGAAGGATGGGCCGAGAATCTGCGCCAGACTGGCTTCGCGGCCGGCGCTGCCACCCAGCGAGACCTGGTAGAACTCCTGGCCTTTCTTGTCCACGCCAAGGATGCCGATATGGCCGACATGGTGGTGACCGCAGGCGTTCATGCAGCCGGAGATGTTCAGGTCGATGTCGCCGATGTCGAACAGGTAGTCCAGATCGTCGAAGCGACGCTGAATGGCTTCGGCCACCGGGATCGACTTGGCGTTGGCCAGCGAGCAGAAATCGCCACCCGGGCAGCAGATGATGTCGGTCAGCAGGCCCACGTTCGGCGTGGCGAAGCCTTGCTCGCGCAGCTCGCCCCACAGGGTCAGCAGCTGACGCTGTTCGACGTCGGCGAGGATGATGTTCTGGTTGTGGCTGTTGCGCACTTCACCGAAGGCGTAGCGATCGGCGAGGTCGGCGATGGCATCGAGCTGCTTGTCGGTGACGTCACCCGGCGCGGTGCCGGTGGGCTTGAGCGACAGGGTCACGGCGACGTAGCCGGGCTTCTTGTGGGCGAAGGTGTTGCGCTGGCGCCAGCGGGCGAAGCCCGGGTGCTCGGCGTCCTGCTGGGCGAGCAGGGCGTCTTCGTCGTTCAGGGCCTGATAGGCCGGGTCGACGAAGTGGCCGGCAACGCGCGCCACTTCGGCGTCGGTCAGGGTGCTCGGGCCATCCTTGAGGTGCGCCCATTCGGCGTTCACCCGCTCGGCGAATACCTCGGGGGTCAGCGCCTTGACCAGGATCTTGATGCGCGCCTTGTACTTGTTGTCGCGACGGCCGTAGCGGTTGTACACGCGCAGGATGGCGTCGAGATAGCTGATCAGGTGCTGCCAGGGCAGGAATTCGTTGATGAAGCTGCCGACGATCGGGGTACGGCCCAGGCCGCCGCCGACGGAAACGCGGAAGCCCAGCTCGCCGGCTGCGTTCTTCACCGCTTCCAGGCCGATGTCATGCACCTCGATGGCGGCGCGGTCGCTGACGGCGCCGTTGACGGCGATCTTGAACTTGCGCGGCAGGTGGCTGAACTCGGGGTGGAAGGTCGACCACTGTCGGATGATCTCGCACCAGGGCCGCGGATCGACGATCTCGTCCTTGGCCACGCCGGCGAACTGATCGGTGGTGGTGTTGCGGATGCAGTTGCCGCTGGTCTGGATCGCGTGCATCTGCACGGTGGCCAGCTCGGCGAGAATCTCCGGCACGTCTTCCAGGTCCGGCCAGTTGAACTGCACGTTCTGCCGGGTGCTGATGTGCGCGTAACCCTTGTCGTAGTCGCGAGCGATCTTGGCCATCATGCGCACCTGTGCCGAGGACATCAGGCCGTAGGGCACGGCGATGCGCAGCATGGGCGCGAAACGCTGGATATACAGACCGTTCTGCAGGCGCAGCGGGCGGAATTCCTCGCCGCTCAGCTCTCCGGAGAGGTAGCGGCGGGTTTGATCGCGGAACTGCTTGACGCGATCCTCGACGATCTTCTGATCGTACTGGTCATATACGTACATGAAGGGTCCTGTTGTCAGGCTACTACTGCCAATCAGCGCGCACGGCCGCGCACTCCCCACGGAGCCGGGGCACGATACCAGCTCAGCTTTATGCGTAAAAGTGATGTTTGAGTATATAAACAGAACTTTGAGCAATAAGAGCGCGACGGAACATAACCTGAGGGCTTGAGCCCTGGCTCGGGCTGGTCTTAACTGCAGGGCGTGTCACCCATAAGCACAAGAACAAGGGGGAGTCATGCACGACCATAGCGAAATGGAAAAAACCGACAGCCGCGTCGACGCCTGGGCCATCTTCAGCCTGATCCTGATTGCCGTGGCCACGGCGGTGTTCTGGGTCAGCGGTCAGTAGCACCCGCGCCGGCATACAGGCCGACCCGCCACCGCGGTCGGCCTTTTTGCGCTTATGCCCTTATACTGCGCCCGGTTATTGGGAGGGGCGTCGTGATCAGGTGGGTGCTGGGGCTGTTGGCCATGTTGGGCTGGTGCGTTGCCGAGGCGCAGGGGCGACCGCTTTCCGTGGTGTTTCTCAACCCCGGCCATGCCGCCGAGCCGTTCTGGGCCGATTATTCGCACTATATGCAGGACGCCGCTGGCGATCTGGGCATCGACCTGCGGGTGATCTACGGCGAGCGCGATACCGCACGCATTCTGCGCAACGCTCATGAGGTCCTGGAGCGGGGCGAGTTGCCCGACTACCTGATCTTCGTCAACGAGCAGTTCACCGGCCCGGAGATCCTGCGCCTGTTCGACGGCACCCAGGTGCGTCTGTTCGCCCTGCACAGCACCCTGACGCCAGAGCAGCAGGCGCTGGTCGGCGGCAGCCGCGAGCGCTATCGCCACTGGCTGGGCAGTCTGGTGCCCAACGACGAGGAAGCCGGTTATCTGATGGGGCGGGCGCTGATCGCCCTGGCCGGCGGTGAGCCGGCGCAGATGCTGGCGTTCACCGGCATCAAGCAGACGCCCTCGGCGACCCTGCGCATCGTCGGCCTGCAGCGAGCCCTGGCCGAGGCGCCGCATGTCCGCCTGCAGCAGGTGCTGTACGGCGAGTGGCGCCAGCAGCGCGCCTACGAGCAGTCGCTGGCCCTGTTGCCGCGCTACCCGCAGCTGAGCCTGGTGTGGTCGGCCAACGACGAGATGGCCTTCGGCGTGATGCAGGCGGCCGCCGAGCAGGGGAGGCAGCTGCGCTACGCGGCGTTGAACAATTCCGCGCGGGTGCTGCAGGCGCGCGTCGACGGGCGCATCGAGGTGTTGGCCAGCGGACATTTCCTGCTCGGCGCCTGTGCCCTGGTGATGCTCCACGACCACGCCAAGGGGCTGGATTTCGCCGCGCGCGGCGGCAAGGATCAGGTGGCCAGCCTGCTGCGCCTGGTCGATGACGAAGCTGCCGGGCGCCTGATGCGGCGCCTCGAACAGGGCGACCTCGACCTGGACTTCCGCCAGTTCAGTGCCACTCACCAGCCGCAGATGAGCCGTTACGCCTGCTCCATCGACAGCCTGCTGCGCTGATCAGCCGACCGCCAGGTGCAGCACCAGTTTCACCAGGGCCAGCAGCACCAGCACGAACAGCCCGGTGAACAGCAGCCCGAGGAGGATGAAGTGGCTGGGTTTACCGCGGCTGAAGTCGCGGCTGCGATTCTTCCCGCTCTGCACCCCGAAGGCGGCGGCCAGCACGCTCTGCAGCATTTCCCAGAACGTCAGTGGCGGTGGCGGCGGTGGTTTGTCCGGTTCGTTCATGTTCAATCCCCTCTTATATCAATTAGCCTAGTCGAGCTGCAGACCGAGGTCCTGGTCAGGACGTGCGTTTCTGCTCATTGCCGGCGGCGTGCACCCTATGCATAAGGATGGCTATTTGGTGGCATGATTCTGATGGCGGGAGTTCTCGCGGCGGCAAGACCGGCTATAGTCATGCTAGAATGCTGTTTGGTAGGAGCGCAACACGGATGTCCAGTTTGCTACCCGTACCACTTCGCGATGCACTTATCGCCCAGGTGCGGGGCCGTTTGCCGGTTATCCTGCGTGAATTGCTCAAGGGCCTGGAGCATGCCCTGATCGAGCAGCGTATGCGCGCCTTCTCCAATCGCGAGGCGCAGGCCTGCGACGAATTCCTGCGCTTCTGCCACGGCCAGGGCGAGCGCGTGCTGCGTTCCACCTGCCAGACCATCGGTCAAGGCATCCAGCGGATGGCCGGCGCCCAACCGGCGGTGTTCGACGATCGTGGCGAATGGCGTCTGGTCGACGATGCCGAGGTCGAGGACATGCTCCTGGCCCGGCGTTTGGTGCGGGTACTACGCGACACCCTGGGTGCGCTGGAGTGGCGCGCCTGCGGTTGCTACAACCGCCTGCTCGGCCACCACGTGGCCGATGCCGATCATCCGCTGGCCTTCGAATTTCTGCTGCGCGAGTTGCAGACCAACCTGCAGTTGCGTCATCAGCCGGCGGCAGTACGGGCGCTGTATCTCGGCGAGGCCGGGCGAGTCCTGCCCGTGCTGCTCAAACCCTATCTGCAGGCCTTGCTTGACGCCTTCCAGAGCCATCAGGTCGAGCCTCTGCCGGAGCCCGAGGTGCTGGTGCGTGGGCGCCAGGGGCCGGCACCCGCCCCCTCGGATAGCGCAACCTATCAGGCCATAGGCCAACTGCGCCAGTGCGCGCCGGAGTCGCCGGGCGAGCCCCAGGCCCGGGAACAGGGCAGTTCACTGGTGCCCGAGGAAGTGCTGGGCTACCTGCGTCGGCTCGAGGCGCCGCCCGGTGGCTGGAGTGCCCAGGTCCTGCTCGAGCAGTTCGAACAGCAGGCTTGCCACTTGAGTGCGCGACAGCGCGAAGACACCCATCTGGTCAGCGAACTGTTTCAGTACATAGTCCAGGGCGAACAGCTGGTTCCGACCATCCGGCCTGCGGTGGAGCAGTTGCTGCTGCCGGTGTTGCAGGCCACCCTCAGGGAGCCGGCAGCCATCTCCGACAGCGCCCATCCGGTACGCGCGACCCTGGATCGCCTGCTGCACCTGGCCCATAACAGCGAGCTGCCGAACAAGGCACTGGAACAGCGCCTGCAGGAGCTGATCGACCGCATCCTCAACGACTACCAGGGCGACAACGACGCCTTCGCCGCCTGCGATAGTGAACTGGACGAGCTGCTCAAACTGCAGCAGCGCGCCTGTCGGCAAAACGTCGAGCGACTCAAACAGCTGCACAAGGGGCGCGACACCCTGGAGCTGGCCCAGCGCGAGGTGGCTGCCGCGTTGGCACGGATGAGCGGTGAGCGGGTGGCGCAGTCCTTTCTCGACTGGCTCGCGGTTGGCTGGCGCGAGTTGCTGGTCCACGGCCTGATCCGCCTGGGTAGGGACAACTACCACTGGCGGCTGGACCTGTCGCTGACCAGCATGCTTTGCAGGCAGTTGCAGCTGCAGGGGCAGAGCGGCAGCCACGGTGACCAGGTGGCGCGGGTCTATGACGTGGACCATCAGCTACAGATACTGCGCCGGCGCATGGAGGAGTTCAGTCCCGGCTTCTACCAGCAGGGAGCGGTGCTCGCGCGCTTGCGCGCCGAATTGCTCGGCGAGGAGCCGGTGCACTTCGTCGCAACGCCGCCGCTGCCGTTGCCGCCGCCGATTCCCGAGGCGCTGCAGCGATGGTACGAGCGGCTCGAAGCCTTGCAAGAGGGCGACTGGTTGCACGACCGCGACGGCCAGCCGCTGCAACTGGTTTGGGACAACCGTGACCTGGATCACTATGTGCTGGCCAATGCCCAGGGGCGCGAGATCGGCAGTTTTCACGCCGCCGAACTGGCGGGCCGGCTGGCCGAGGGTTCGCTACTGATCGGCGACGTTGCCGGCGAACCGCAGAGCCTGGTCCAGCAGAGCATGCAGGACATGGTCGGGCGGCTGTATCGCGAGGTGGCCCATGCGCGCAGCCACGACGAGCTGACCGGATTGTACAATCGAAGGATTTTCGAGGGCCTGGTGGCGCAGAGTCTGGCCGAAGGGGCGCGGCCTTCCTTCATCATGGTGCATATCGACCAGTTCAGCCTGCTCAACAACCTCGCCGGGCCGGTGGCCGGCGATGCCTGCTTGCGCCAGGTGGCCGGTCAGCTGCGCCATCGGCTCGCCGCTGCCAGTTGCGTGGCGCGTATCGGTGGGGTGGATTTCGCCGCGGTGCTGCCCGGTTGCGGCGAGGCCGAGGCCATGGCGCTGGCCGAACAGGTTCGCTTGGAGGCGGAGAGCAGCGGATTCGTCTGGGCCGATCACCGTCACGGTATCACCCTCAGCATCGGCGTGGTCGAGGCAGCCGAGCGCCATGATGTGGCCAACCTGTTCTGCGACCTGCAGACCGCCTGCAACAGCGCCAAGGAGGCCGGACGCAACCGCGTGCACCGCTTCAGCGTGGCTCACGACGAGGTGCGCACCGGGCTGCAGGCCATTGCCGCGCGGGTCGACGACATAGTCGAGCGCGAGGAGCTGGCGCTGCGCGTCCAGCAGATCGCACCGACCGCCGAAGACGCCAACGAGTTGCCGCATTTCGAGTTGCTGTTGGTGATGCAGAACGAATTGCTGCTGCAAGATTTCATCGCCGCCGCCGAACGCTACCACCGCATGAGCAAGGTGGATCGCTGGGTGCTGCGGCGCATCTTCAGCGAACTGGAACGTCATCCGCAGTTGTGGGAGCGCTGCAGCGGCATGTCCATCAACCTGTCCGGCAGCAGTCTGAGCGACGACAAGCTGCTGGGGTTCATCGAGAGCCTGTTCGAACGCTATGCAGTGGATCCGCGGCGCATCTGTTTCGAGTTAACGGAGACCACGGCGGTGGCCAATCTGGCCAAGACCGCCGATCTGGTGCGCCATTTGCAGAGCGCAGGTTGCAGCTTCTCCATCGACGATTTCGGCGTTGGTTTCTCCTCCTACGAGTACCTCAAGCGCCTGCCGGTGGACTACGTAAAGATCGACGGCAGCTTCGTCAAGGAGATCGAGCGCTCGCCCAGCGACTTGGCCATGGTTCGCTCGATCAACGAAATCGCTCATGCCCTGGGGCGTCAGACCATCGCCGAGTATGTCGAAACCCCCACCATTCGCGCACGCCTGTTGGAAATGGGCGTGGATTACGTGCAGGGCTTCGCCGTGCACAAGCCGGTGCGCCTGGAGGACTGGCTCGAGATGAAGGCGCCGTGACCCGCGCGAGGGGCCCCTGGAATCGCTCTCTAGGCTGGCAGGGGCGAATCGGGCAAGCTGCACGGCGCCCCTGAAACGATGCCCGCCATGTTCGACGACAATTTCCCTGACGACGCCGCGCAGACCGCGCGCACCCGCGAGACTGTCCTGCGCTATCACCTGAGCTGGAAGCAGCGCGACCTGGAGGCGGTGCTGGCGCTGTACCACCCGGACGTGGAGTACAACGACTTCTACCAGCAGCGCTGCATGCGCCTAGCCGAGCTGCGCGGCTATGTTGAAAGCAACCTGCCGCGCCACCCCGGCGAGGTGCTGGAGCATCTCGACCGCATCCGCATCGATGGCCACACCGCCTTCATCCAGTACCGCACCAGCCTGCAGGGCGGTGCGGGATTGGTGTCGTTCCGCACCGGCGAGGCGATCACCGTGCGCGACGGGCTGATCTGGCGCATCAACGAGTACGCCACCCTGGTGCGCGAGGCGAACCCTGCCGACCAGCCGGTCGGTGCGCGCCCAGCGATCAGCCGGCTGGGTCTGTCGCCCCGTCAGCTCGGCCAGCTGGCGCAGGATCTGCAGGACTATTTCCAGCGCAGCAAAGCCTTTCTCGATCCCGAGCTGAACCTGCAGCAGGTGGCGGCGGCCACCGGCTACAGCCGCAACCAGATCTCCCATCTGCTCAACCAGGTACTCGGCGAGAGCTTCTACCGCTACGTCAGTCGCGCCCGCCTGCAGCACATGCTCGCCGGTCTGGAGGCGGGCAGCGACCTCAAGCGCATCGACGAGCTGGCCTTCGCCGCCGTTTTCAACTCGCTGTCGGCCTTCTACAGCTGCTTCAAGCGGCATACCGGGCTGTCGCCGAAGGCCTATCTTAGAGCCCGTCCAGGATCTGGCGATCTATAGCCCGTTTTTAACGCAGCATGGCCGACGCGCAGCAGATTCTAGGCGGGTTCTTTAGCAGATTTCCGCGCGGGTCCGCACGCAAGACAGCTACTGAGCCGTGCCGCTAGCCTTGGGGCATCGATCGATGACGGAGGCGTGGATGAATCCCTGGCGCAACATCAGTCTGTGGATGGATCGAATCGACGATCCGCTGCAGGCGCGACCCCGCCTGCAGGCCGATCTGCAGGCGGACGTGGCGATCATCGGCGCCGGCTATACCGGGCTGTGGACCGCCTATTACCTCAAGCGCCAGGCGCCGCAGCTGCGCGTGGCGATAGTGGAGGCCGAGACCGCCGGCTTCGGCGCCTCCGGGCGCAACGGCGGCTGGTTGATGGGTAACCTGCTCGGCGAGGATCGCCTGCTGGCGGGCCTGCCTGCCGCCGAACGCAAAGCTTCCTTCGATCTGTTGCATGGCATTCCCGACGAGGTGGCGCAGGTGGTGGCCCGCGAGGGCATCGACTGCGACCTGCGCCAGGGCGGGGTGCTCTACTGCGCGGCGCGCTATCCCGAGCAGGAAGTACGCCTGCGCGAGTACCTCGACGGCCTGCGCGCGCTCGGCCTGGGCGAGGACGACTACCGCTGGCTGGTGCCGAGCGAGCTGGCCGAGCAACTGCGCCTGGCCAACGCCTACGGCGCGCTGTACAGCCCGCACTGCGCCACCATCGATCCGGCCAAGCTGGTGCGCGGCCTGGCACGCTGCGTCGAGGCGCTCGGCGTCCAGCTCTACGAACGCAGTGCGGTGATCGACTGGCAGCCCGGTCTGGTGCGCACCGCGCAAGGCAGCGTGCGTGCCGACTGGGTGGTGCCGGCCATCGAGGGATACGCCGCCGGCTTGCCGCCGCTGGGCCGGCATCAGTTGCCGGTGCAGAGCCTGATCATTGCCACCGAGCCGCTACCGGCGGAGGTCTGGGCCGACATCGGCTTGCAGCGCGGCCAGGCCTTCAGCGAGTTCAGTCGCCAGGTCACTTACGGCCAGCGCAGTCGCGACGACCGCCTGGTGTTCGGCGCGCGCGGTGGCTATCGCTTCGGTGGCCGCCTGCGCCGCGACTTCAACCTGACCGAGGACGAACGCAATCTGCGTCGCTACCTGCTGGGCGAGCTGTTCCCGCAGCTGCGCACGGTGCGTTTCAGCCACGCCTGGGGCGGCAATCTGGGCATGGCGCGGCGCTTCCAGCCGCATATGCTGCGCGACCTGAAGCAGCGCATCGCCCTGGCCGGCGGCTACGGCGGCGAGGGCGTCGGCGCCAGCAACCTGGGCGGGCGCACCCTGGCCGACCTCATCCTCGGTCGCGACAGCGAACTGCTGCGCCAGCCCTGGGTGCTACCCGACAGCCAGATTTCCCGCTTGCGCCGTTGGGAGCCCGAGCCGTGCCGCTGGCTCGGCTATAACGCCATCATCCGCAGCTTCGTCCACGAGGATCGGGTGCTGGCCAATCCGCACAGCCCGGCCTGGCACCGGCGTCTGGCGCAGGCCGTGGCCGAGCGCATGGAACGTCTGATGAGTTAAGGAGGGCTTCGATTGCTGGTGCGCACGGCCTAGGCGGCCCGGCGACACCCTGCGGGCGGGGTCAGCGAACCCGGCGCAGCGGGATCAGCTCGCTGGCGCGGGCGCGCAGCTGGCCGCAGCCGCCGTCGATATCCTGGCCGGCCGAGTTGCGCACCTTGGTCAGCACGCCGCGGCTGTGCAAGTAGCGCACCATCTGCACGATGCGCTCGCCGTCCGGGCGCTGGTAGTCGTCGGCTTCCAGGCTGTTGTAGGGAATCAGGTTGAGCACGGCGAACTTGCCCTTGAACAGGCGCAGGATGTTGTCCATTTCCTCCTGGCTGTCGTTGATGCCCTTGAGCAGGGTCCACTGGTACTGGATCGGGTAGTCGATGCAGCGGGCGTAGGCCTCGCCCAATTCCATCAACTGCTCGGGATCGATGCGCGGCGCCTTGGGCAGCAGGCGCTGGCGCAGCTCGGCGTCGGTGGTGTGCAGCGACAGCGCCAGGGCAGGGCGCACGCGTTGCTGCGGCAGACGCTCGAACACCCGCGGGTCGCCCACCGTGGAGAACACCAGGTTCTTGTGGCCGATGCCGCCCTCGGTGCCGAGCAGGTCGATGGCCTCGAGCACGTTGTCGAGGTTGTGCGCCGGCTCGCCCATGCCCATGAACACCACCTTCTTCACCGGGCGAAAGCGCCGGCCGAGGGCAACCTGGGCGACCATCTCGGCGCTGCTGAGCTGGCGCAGCAGGCCACTCTTGCCGGTCATGCAGAACACGCAGCCGACCGCGCAGCCGACCTGGCTGGAGATGCACAGGCCATCGCGCGGCAGCAGCACGCTTTCCACCATCTGCTGGTCGGCCAGCTCCACCAGCAGGCGCACCGAGCCGTCGGCGCCGGGATGCTCGGAGCGCAGTCGGGCCAGCTTATCGAGGTCGGCGGCAAGCGCCGGCAGGCCCTGGCGTACGGACAGCGGCAGGAAATTCTCGGTCTTCTGGTGCTTGGTGCCGGTGTCCAGCGTCTTGCCCTGCAGCCAGGCACGGGTGATCCGCCCGATGTGCTGGGGTTTGGCGCCAAGGGCGGCGAGGCGTTGAGTGAGATCGGCGAGCTGCATGGGGCGCGGATGCTATCAGGTGCCGGGGGCGTCGGCCACGTCGAAGCGCAGCACGCCGATCAGCTGCCCGGCCTCGGTAAGCACCTGCACCTGCCAGCGGCCCTGGGCCTCGGCGGGGAAGTTCTGCTTGTGGCTCCAGGCGCGGTAGCCCTCCTTGCGCCCGCCCTGGATATCCAGGGCGATGCGGTCGACCTCGCGGCCGTCGTGGCGCCAGACATGGTAGATGCGTTCGTTCAGCCCGCGCGGCGCGTTGATCGCGGTGTAGGCGTAGAGCCCGCCGGCGCTCAGCTGGGCCGGGCTGATGCGTTCGATCGAGCGCCCCGGCGAGCGCTGCGCGCCGTCGAACTCGGTGGTCACCGCCACGTCGTTCAGCCAGAGCGTGGCCGGCGGCACCCAGGTGCGTGCCAGCCAGCCGCCTGCGCCGAGGATCAGCGGCAGTGCGGCCAGGGCCACGACGCGGCGCCAGCCGACGAAGCCGATCAGCCCGGGCAGGCTCGGCAGCGTCAGTAGCGTGGTCAGGACCAGGGCGACGCGGTAGCTCTGCGGGGTGCTGAGGTGGAAGATGATCGGCAGCGCGGTCAGCATCACCGCGAACAGGGCCAGGCTGTGGAACATCAGCAACAGCCAGCGCCGGCCCGCCAGCCAGCGGTAGTAGAGCGGGTCGGTAATGGATATCAGCGCGGCGACGGCGAGCAGGCCGCTGAACAGCAACTGGCCGCTGTTCCAGGTGGTGGTGATGAAGAAGAACGGCAGGACGAAGAACAGGCTTTCCTGGTGGATCATCTGCGTCGCATAGCGCAGCAGCGGGATCGGCAGCTCGAAGCCGAAACGCCGGGCGATGTGCTCGCGCAGCAGGTTTTCCAGCATCAGCCACAACCAGCTGGCCAGCAGCACCACGCCGAGCACCTTGGCCAGATTGGCCTGGCGCTCGACCAGCAGGAAGCTGGCCAACCCCGAGCAGAAGCCGAAGGCGGCAACCAGGCCGGGGTAGCGGCGGACCCAGGCGAGCAGGGTGGGAATGCGGTCTAGCAGGATTTTCATGGCGGCGCTGTACGACGGCGTGGCCGCGCATGCTAGGGCCCGCTCCCCAGGGTGTCCAGCCCGGGCCGTGACTGCGCCGCGCTAACGGCCGTTGCCGCGGGGCGCCAGCGCTACGGCCTTGCCTGCCGATTCAGCCGTCAGCTATCACTGCGCCTCGACGCTGACGGCCACCGCCGAGGTCATGCGCAGCACCAGTTCGCGGCCCAGGTACTCGGGTTTCATCTCGACGTCGGGGCGCACCTTGACGGTACGCTGGCTGCCGTCGGCGAACTGCAACGTGGCGGTACGCTGGGTGCTGTCCATGGCCTTGATCACCGCGGTGAGTTCCAGCGTCTCGGCCATCAGCAGGCCCGGCTTGCTGCCTTCCGGTGTGGTGGCCAGGATGCCGGCGGCGCCGTCTTCGCTGGTATCGCCCGGCTCGCGCAGCTGGACGATGCGTTCCAGGCCGATCATCGCGCGCACCTGGTCGCCGACCCTGAGCTGCTCGAAGTTGCGCATCTCCGGCGGTGCCTGCAGGGTGCGGCTATGCCCCTGCTCGTCGGTGAGGGTAAAGCTGCGCGTGGCGGTATCGATGGCGCTGACCTTGGCGTGTACCTCCTCGGTTTCGAGCACCGCGCCGCCGGGCTTGCCCGGTTCGAAGGATTCGCTGCGGTCATGCTCGCCGCCGAGCTGCTCCTCGGCCTGGCTATAACCGCCGTGTAGCAGGCCGGCGACGAGAACGGGGGCAAGGAAGCTGGATATCTTCATGGGCGGGCTCCTGCGAGAGGCGACGTGCTGCGTTTGCCGAAGGTGCTTGCCGCGCGCTCCGGCGCGGTGGCTGAAATCAGCCTAGCAGCGCTTGGGCAGGCGCGCCCCGTCGTCTCGGCGCTGCCCGCGGCGCGCGCTCGATTCAACTGGAAGCACGCATGAAATTCATCCATCAACGCGAACAACTGAACGAGGGCGACCTGGTCGTCATCGTCGGCTGGCTCTCGGACCGAACCGGGTTACGTGCGGCAATGTTTCTGGTGTATGGCTGCGTGGTGATGGCTGCGCTGATATTCGTGATACAGCCCTCAGGCTATTGGCCCCTGGTCGCCGCAGTGCTGTTCTCCACTGCCTTCTACCCTATTTTTGGCCTTATTCCCGCTTACGTTTCCAAGGTGGCATCGTCCAGCGCCATCGCCGTCTCCATCTTTTTGGTATCGCTAATGTGATGCAAGGTTCTGGCGGCATGCTCGGCAACTATGGTGCGGGGCTATTGGCCAATCACAGCGGCAGCTTTGCCGGGGTATATGCCGTCATAAGCGGAGTGGGTGCTGATAGTGCTGACGCTAAAACTGCCCAGAGAAGCCCCAGCAGCTGCTTCTGCGGGGTTAGCCGTTAGCTAATAAGCCACGGGATTGGCTACTGTGGATGTGGGGGCTTTGGGGGGGTGAAGCTCAAGTCGCTCTGGAGCTGTCGTTTCTCCGATCCGTTACGCCCGACTCTCGACACCCTAGTGGAAATCCCGGCTCTTCACGTCGAGCCCGGTCAGCAGCGGGCTCAGGTCGACCAGGCGCCCGGCGATGACGTGGCGCACGCCGTCGGCGCTTTCCAGGTGGCCGTCGATGCGCAGCAGCCGCGCCTGCAGCAGCACCCGGCGCTGGCGCTCGGCCAGGTCATGCCAGACCACCACGTTGATCATGCCGAACTCGTCTTCCAGGGTGACGAAGATCACTCCGCTGGCGGTCTGCGGGCGCTGGCGGCCGATTACCAGGCCGGCGACG
>NZ_AVOF01000239.1:0-5083 GCF_000465935.2 Pseudomonas sp. EGD-AK9 | reverse complement strand
CCCGGCGGCGCGCGTCGGCAGTTCGTGGTGATGGGCGCGGAAACCCACGTCTGCGTACTGCAGACGGTGCTCGGCCTGCTGGCCGCCGGGCGCGAGGTGTTCGTGGTGGACGAGGCGGTGGGTTCGCGCACGCCGCGCGACAAGGCCCTGGGCCTGGCGCGGATGCAGCGCGCCGGGGCGACGATCGTCTCGCGCGAGATGGTCGCCTTCGAGTGGCTGGAGCAGGCCGGCAGCGAGCTGTTCCGCCAGGTCAGTCGCGAGTTTATCCGCTAGCGTTATCACGCGGCTTGCTGGGTTCCCGCCTGCGCGGGAATGACCAATCCAACTCCCGTCATCCCCGCGAAGGCGGGGATCCACTCGTGTCGCGATACGAATGATCTGTCGCTTTCCGTGGCCGTGCGGAGGATGGATCACGCTTCGCCGATCCAGGGCTCTGGCGGATGTGAAAAGCGACATCCACGCCAGGGTCAGGGCCGTCCGTCCGCTGGCGGGGAAAGGGCCGGCAACTGTTCTACTGTGGTGGGGTATGCGCCGCGCGGGCGGCGCCCTTCACTCGCTACAGGAGCAGAAGCGATGGGCAAGAAGATCCTGGTGGTGCTGACCAGCGTGGCCAAGTATCCCAACCTCGACCGGGCCACCGGTCTGTGGCTGGGCGAGGCGGTGCATTTCGTCAAGAAACTGCAGGCGGACGGTCACACGGTGGACTACGTCAGCCCGTTGGGCGGCTATACGCCCATCGACCCGCACAGCCTGTCGATGGCCGAGCCGGTGGACTGGCAGTGGTATCAGGACAAGGCCTTCATGAACCGCCTCGGCACCACCCTGCGCCCGGATCAGGTCAAGGCCGAGGACTACGCCGCGATCTACTACGCCGGCGGCCACGGGGTGATCTGGGACTTCCCCGACAACGCCGCGCTGCAGGCGCTGGCGCGCGATATCTACGAGGCCGGCGGGGTGGTGTCCTCGGTCTGCCACGGCGCGGTGGGCCTGCTCAATATCAAGCTGTCCGACGGCGCGCTGCTGGTGGCCGGCAAGCGTGTCACCGGCTTCTCCAATACCGAGGAGAAGCTCGCCCAGCTGGACCAGCACGTGCCCTTTCTCACCGAGACCGAGCTGGTCCGGCGTGGCGCCCACTACGAGAAGGCGCCGGAGCCCTGGCTGCCGTTCGCCATCGCCGACCAGCGCCTGATCACCGGGCAGAACCCGGCCTCCGGCGGGCCGGTGGCCGATCTGGTGCTGGCCGAGCTGCAGCAGGGGGCGGCGCCCGAGGGCATGGTCGGGGCCTGAGGCGCCCCATTCCCTTGTCCCGCCGCTGGCGCTAGAGTGCGCCGCTACTGCCACACAGGCAGGGCGGCGCACTGGGCGGAGCGGGCATGACGATCACTTCCTGGCTGGTTATCGGCCTGTTCTTTTTCACCTACCTGGGCATGGCCGCCGGCGGCGTGCGCGGGCTGCGCATCGACCGCAGCTGGATCGCCGGCTGCGCCGCGGTGCTGTTGCTGGTCAGCGGCGCGCTGAGCATGGACGAGGCGGCGCGGCACCTGGATGCCGGGGCGTTGCTGCTGTTGCTGGCGCTGATGCTGATTTCCGCGCAGTTCGACTTCTCCGGGGTGTACGCCTGGCTCAACCAGTACCTGACCCACCATGCCCGGCGCCCGGCGCTGCTGCTGGCCGGGGTGGTGCTGCTCGGCGGGCTGCTCTCGGCGCTGCTGGTCAACGATATCGTCGCCTTCGCCCTGACCCCGCTGCTGTGCCACAGCCTGCAGCTGCGCGGCCTCGACCCGCGGCCGTTTCTCCTGGCCCTGGCGCTGTCGTGCAACGCCGGCTCGGCCGCCAGCCTGATCGGCAACCCGCAGAACATCCTCATCGGTCAGGCCGGCGGCCTGGATTTCTGGGGCTACCTGGCCCTGGCCGCGCCGGTGGCGCTGCTGGCCATGGCCATCGTCTACGCCGTGCTCTGGCTGCAGTGGCGGGGGCGCTGGGGCACGCCGCAGCCGCTGCCGGCGGAGGAAACCCCGGCGGCGCGCATCTACGGCGCGCACAGCTACCTCAAGCCGCTGGCGGCCAGCCTGGCGCTGCTGGCGCTGTTCGCCACGGCGCTGCCGCGCGAGCTGTCGGCGTTGCTGGTGGCGGCGCTGGTGATGGTGTCGCGGCGGGTGGACAGCCGCGACTACGTGCACAAGGTGGACTGGAACCTGCTGCTGCTGTTCGCCGGGCTGTTTCTGGTCAGCGGCGCGGCGCTGGAGCTGCCGGAGCTGGCCGGCGCCGGCCACTGGCTCGCCGAACAGGGGTTGTTGCCGCAGGGGGTGTGGGCGCTGGCCTCGGCCTCGCTGCTGGCCAGCAACCTGATCGGCAACGTGCCCTTCGTGGTGCTGCTGCTGGGCCTGCTGCCGGAACTGTCGGAGCCGGTGCTGGTGGGCCTGGCGCTGATGTCGACCCTGGCCGGCAACCTGCTGCTGATCGGCAGCGTGGTCAACCTGATCGTCGCCGAGGGCGCGAAGCGCCAGGGCGTGCGCATCGGCTTCGTCGACTATGCCCGCAGCGGCGTGCCGGTGACCCTGCTGAGCATGACCGCGGCTGGCTTGTGGCTGGGCCTGGGCGGCTGGTTGCCCTGGTAGAAGCGGCAGAGCGGCGCACTGCCTCGCGACCACTGCATGGATGCAGGAGCTAGAGCGACGCCGGATGCCAACGCCGCGTACGCCCTACTTCGCGGATACGCCTCGAGTGGCTGGCTCAACCCCAGTGGCTTTTTCGCCAGGTGCTGCGCTGCTCGGCATCCTGGAAGGTCCAGGCCACCAGGCGGCTCTGCTTCTGGCCCTGGGCCATGCCCAGCACCCGCACCTCACTCGCGCCGGCCTTGGCCAGCCAGCCTTGCAGCAGTTCGACGTTGCCGCCCTTGGACACCAGGCTGCTGAACCACAGCAGCTGCTCGGCCACCTGCGCGCTCTCGCTGGCCATGCGCTTGAGGAAGGCCGCCTCGCCGCCCGGGCACCACAGCTCGGCGGCCTGGCCGCCGAAGTTGAGCACCGGCAGCTTGCGCTTGGGGTCGAGCTTGCCGAGGTTGCGCCACTTGCGCGTGCTGCCGCGGCTGGCGTCGTCGGCGCTGGCGTGGAAGGGCGGGTTGCACAGGCTCAGGTCGAAGCGTTCGCCGGGCTGCAGCAGGCCCTGGAAGATGTGTTCGGCATTGGCCTGCTGGCGCAGCTCGACGGCGCCGCTCAGCTGCGGGTTGGCGGCGACTATGGCGCGAGCCGAGGCCAGCGCCTCGGCGGCGATATCGGCGCCGGTGAAGTGCCAGCCGTATTCGCAGTGGCCGATCAGCGGGTAGATGCAGTTGGCGCCGACGCCGATATCCAGGGCGCGGATGGCGCCGCCACGCGGGATCTGCCCGGCATTTTCGCTGGCCAGCAGATCGGCGAGGTTGTGCAGGTAGTCGGCGCGCCCGGGGATCGGCGGGCACAGGTAGCCGTCGGGAATGTCCCAGTGCTCGATGCCGTAGAACTGCTTGAGCAGGGCGCGGTTGAATACTTTCACGGCGGCCGGGTCGGCGAAGTCGATGCTCGGCTTGCCGTAGGGGTTGGCGATGACGAAGCGGCCCAGATCGGGGCTGAGCTGGATCAGCGCGGGAAAGTCGTAATGGCCCTGGTGGCGGTTGCGCGGGTGCAGCTGGCCCTTGGCCGGAGCGGTCTTGACGGCGGGCGGGGCGGGCTTGCGCGGGCGTTTCGGCGGCTGGGGCATGGTGGGCATCTGGCGGGTCGGGGCGCGGGATTTTCCCACAGCCAGGCCTGGCGCGCAGCCGCGGCGTCTCGCGCCTCTGCGCGGCTGAAGCCGCTTCTAGGGGCGCGTACGGTGTACTGCATGCCCCTGCAGGGTGTCGCGGGGCCGCCTAGGCCGTGCGCACCGCAGAAGTTCAGAGCGGAAAGATCAGCGGTACCAGCAGCACGCTGACGACCATCACCAGCAGGGTGAAGGGCACGCCGATACGTACGAAGTCGCCGAAGCGGTACTGGCCGGGGCCGAGCACCAGGGTGTTGACCGGCGAGGAGATCGGCGTCATGAACGCCGCCGAGGCGGCCAGCGCCACGGTCATGGCGAAGGGCAGCGGCGAGGCGTCCAGTGCCTGCGCGGTGGCGATGGCCACCGGCGCCATCAGCACCGCGGTGGCGGTGTTGGAGATGAACAGGCCGATCAGCGCGGTCAGGGCGAACAGGCTGGCGAGGATCAGGTAGGGCCCGGCGCCGCCCAGGCCGCCGACCAGCAGCTGGACCGCCAGCTCGACGCCGCCGGTCTGCTGCAGCGCCTGGGCGAAGGGCAGCATGCCGACGATCAGGATCAGCGTCGGCCAGTGGATGGCGCGGTAGGCGCTGTCCAGATCGATGCAGCGAAACGCGCCCAGCAGCAGGCAGGCGATCAGTGCGGCCAGCACGTTGGGCACCAGGCCGGAAACCATCAGCGCCACCATCACCGCCAGGCTGAGCAGGGCGTAGGGTGCCTTGCGCGCGGCGGGCGCCACCTCGGCCACTTCCGCCGGCAGGCTGAGCACCAGGAAATCGCGGCTCTGTGCCTGCAGGCGGTGGATGTCCTTCCACTCGCCGGCCACCAGCAGGCAGTCCGAGGCCTTGAGCTTCTCGTCCACCAGCAGGCCTTCCAGGGCACGGCCCTGGCGGCGCAGGCCGACCACGTTGAGCTTGTGCCGCGAGCGAAAGCCCAGTTCCTGGATGGTCTTGCCCGGCAGCTGCGACTCCGGCGGCAGCGCCACCTCGGCCAGGCCCAGTTGGTGGGCGTGCAGGCTGAAGTAGGAGTGCGGCAGCGGCATGGGTTCCAGGCCGAGTGCCTGGTAGCTGCCGAGCAGGCCGATGGCGGGGCTGGCGATGTCCACCAGCAGCACGTCGCCGGGCTCCAGCTGGGTGTTGCCGCTGGCCACCAGCAGCAGGGTGCGCAGGCGTCGGCGACGCTCGACGGCGATCACGTTGATGCCGTAGTCGCGGCGCAGCGCCAGCTCGTTGAGCACCTGGTTGGCCAGCGGCGAGTCGGCGCGCAGCTGCAGGCGCCGCTCGCGGCCGTTCAGGCGGTAGCGTTCGGCCAG
>NZ_AVOF01000238.1:0-5162 GCF_000465935.2 Pseudomonas sp. EGD-AK9 | reverse complement strand
GCATAAGGATCGACTGGCCCGCCAGCCAGGCCTGGTCCAGCAGCGCCAGCGGCACGCGGGTGGTCTTGCCGGCGCCGGGCGGCGCCTCCAATACGGCTTCGTCACGGGCGGCCAGGGCCTCGCGCAGGGCCGGCAGCAGGGCATCGATGGGCAGGGCGTTCATGGGCTCTCCACGGCAGGCCGGCGATTATAGCGGCGAACTGCCAACAGACCCGCAGGTCTGAAGCAGCGGGCAGCAGTTTTGCAATCACCGCCTTGCTATAGTTGCGCCACTTTTCTCCCTGGAGGTGCTCGATGCGCACGCAATCCCGCGTTATCGCCGGCGTTCTCGCCGTCGCCCTGTTCACCCAGCTGACCGCCTGCGGCACCCTGTTCTACCCGGACCGCCGCGGCCAGATCGAAGGCAAGATCGACCCGGCGGTCGCCGCCATGGATGCCATCGGCATCCTGTTCTTCGTCATTCCCGGGCTGATCGCCTTCGCCATCGACTTCGCCACCGGCGCCATCTACCTGCCCGGCGGCCAGACCGCCCAGCTCGACCCGCAGCAGCTCAAGCAACTGGTGGATGCCGAGGGCAAGCTCGACCAGGCCGGCCTCAAGGCGCTGATCGAGCGCAGCACCGGTCACCAACTGCCGCTGGACGACCCGCGCCTGATCCGCCACAGCGGCAGCGTCCAGCAACTGGCCGCCTTCGGCCTGCGCCCGGCGGCCTGAGCCACTCATGCAGATCCAGCGCCAGCATGCCCGACTGATGCGCCTGGCCACCGCCGCGGCGCTGGCGGTGGCGTTGAGTCTGGTGCTGGCCAAGGCGATCGCCTGGTGGCTGAGCGGCTCGGTCAGTCTGCTGGCCGGGCTCACCGACTCACTGCTCGATAGCGCCGCCTCGCTGATCAACCTGGTGGCGGTGCACTTCGCCCTGCAGCCGGCCGATGAGGATCACCGCTACGGCCACGGCAAGGCCGAAGCCCTGGCCGGCCTCGGCCAGTCGCTGTTCATCGGCATCAGCGCCGTGCTGGTGGGGATTCAGGGCGTGCAGCGCCTGCTCGCGCCGCAGCCGCTGGCGGCCGAGGGCCTGGGCATCGCGGTGATGTTGCTGTCGCTGGCGCTGACCGTCGCCCTGCTGCTGTTCCAGCGCCACGTGGTGCGCGAGACCGGCTCCACCGCGATCCACGCCGACTCGCTGCACTACCGCTCGGACATCCTGCTCAACGGCAGCATCCTGCTGGCCCTGCTGCTGGCCAGTCTCGGCTGGCAGCAGGGCGATGCGCTGTTCGCGGTAGGCATCGCCGGCTACATCCTGTGGAGCGCCGTCAGCATCCTCCGCGAAGCGGTGGCGGTGCTGATGGATCAGGAACTGGCCCCGGAGATCAGCACGCGTATGCACCTGCTGGCCTGCAGCGTGCCCGGCGTGCTCGGCGCCCACGACCTGCGCACGCGCATCTCCGGCACCCGCTGGTTCGTCCAGCTGCACCTGGAACTACCCGGCGAGATCAGCCTGTCCCAGGCCCACGCCCACTGCGTGGCGGTGGAGGCGGCGATCCGCAGCGAATTCCCGCGCGCCGAGGTGCTGGTGCACGCCGACCCGCCGGAACTGGTCGAGCGCTGAGGCGGCCGCTCGCGCCCAGAGCCGATGAGCGGCTGGTGCGCGGCGCACCCTACGAACCCGACTCGCCGTCTACGCGACCAATAAAAAAGGGGCCTTGCGGCCCCCTCGGGAAATCTGTCCGGTGCTGGCGGTGTTGTCGCCGCTTTCGTCGCCCGCCTGGTTGGGCAGTGCGGACCCGGGTGCCGGTGCGATCCGGTGGGATCGCCGGCGCCGGCTCGCCTGGTTGGGCGAGGCCGGTGGGACTTGTCGTCCGGGCCGTGAAACTGAAAGAAAGCTTACGCCCGCAGCGCCGAAGAAAGATTGCGAACATTGCTCACAAACCTGCCACTTGCGCAATTTTTAACTAAGCGCGCATGATTAAAAGCAATCTAATCAGACAGCGAGCCAAAAGTGGACAAACTCGACCGCTACGACCTCAACATTCTCGCCGAATTGCAGCGCGACGCCGGCCTGTCCAATCAGGAGCTGGCCGAACGCATCGGCCTGTCGCCCTCGCCTTGCTCGCGGCGGGTCAAGCAGCTGGAGGACGACGGCTACATCCTCGGCCAGGTCGCCCTGCTCGATCGCAAGAAGCTCGGCCTGAGCCTGACCGCCTACGTGCTGATCGGCATGGATCGCCACACCCCGGAGCGCTTCGAGCATTTCCAGGAGCAGATCCGCAAGTGCCCGGAGGTGCTCGAATGCTGCCTGGTCACCGGGATGGACGCCGACTACCAGCTCAAGGTGGTGGTGCCGGACATGGATCACTACCAGAAGCTGCTGCTCGGCACCCTGACCCGCATCGACGGCGTCTCCAGCGTGCGCTCCAGCTTCGTCCTGCAGCAGATCCTCTCCAGCACCCAGCTGCCGCTGCAGCACCTGCGCGACTGAAGGTCGCAGGCCCAGCGCGGAAATGCCGCAGGGCGAATCGGGGCGCGTATAATCTGCGCCCCGCGTTTGCCGTCCGAACCACGAGGCCCCATGGAAACCGAACAATTCGAAGCCCTGATGATGTACGTGCTGGTCGGCGGGCTGATGCTGTTCATGTTCTTCATCATCTGGGACCTGGCGAAGAAGTCCAAGGCCGGCCGCCTGGGTACCGCCATCCTGTTCCTCGGCCTGGGCCTGTGCCTGTTCGCCTTCCTCGCCAAGCCGATCATCACCTACATCATCGAGACCGCCCGCGGCATTCACGGCTGAGGCCGACCACGGCACGGACGAGCCAGGCGCAAGCGCGCCGCCACTGACAAGGAGTTTGCATGAGCGCCGCCAACCTGGTGATGCAGAGCTATGGACGCTGCTGCGCCAGCCCCGCTTTCTTCGACGATTTCTACCGCCATTTCCTCGCCAGCTCGCCGCTGATCCGCGAGAAATTCGCCAAAACCGACATGAGCGGGCAGAAGCAGCTGCTGCGTCAGGGCATCCTCAACCTGGTGATGCACGCCCGCGGCCTGCCCGATACCAAGCTGCGCGCCCTCGGCGAATCGCACTCGCGCCAGCGCCTGGACATCCGCCCCGAACTCTACGACCTGTGGCTCGACGCGCTGCTGCTGAGCATCAGCGCGCACGACAAGGCGTGCGATGCGGATATTCGCCAGGCCTGGCGCGAGGTGCTGAACAAGGGCATCGCGGTGATCAAGGCGGGCTACTGAGGGCCAGCGTGTATGGCGGACATGCCGGAGGCTTGTCCGCCATGGGATGGGCAGAGGTGGACAGGGCTTCGCCATATCCAGCCTACGAAAGCCGCGCCGGCACCTCGCGCCATTGCCCCGGCTGCAGGCCATCCAGGCACCAGGGGCCGATGGCCACGCGCACCAGGCGCAGGGTGGGCAGGCCGACCGCGGCGGTCATGCGCCGTACCTGGCGGTTGCGGCCCTCGCGGATCACCAGTTCCAGCCAGGCGGTCGGCACGCTCTTGCGAAAGCGCACCGGCGGATTTCTCTCCCACAACTGCGGTTCGTCCAACAGGCGCGCCTGGGCCGGCAGGGTCGGACCGTCATTAAGCGTCACGCCGTCGCGCAACTGCTGCAGCTGCGCCTCGTTCGGCTCGCCTTCCACCTGCACCCAGTAGGTCTTCGCCAGCTTGTGTTTCGGATCGGCAATGCGCGCCTGCAGGCGGCCGTCGTTGGTCAGCAGCAGCAGGCCCTCGCTGTCGCGGTCCAGGCGCCCGGCCGGGTAGACGCCGGGCACCTCGACGAAATCCTTGAGCGTGGCGCGGCCCTGCTCGTCGTTGAACTGGGTCAGCACATCGAACGGCTTGTTCAGCAGGATCAGCCGTGGCTGCGCGGGCGGCGCCTTGGCCACCCGGCGCGGGGCGGCGGGACGGCGACTGGCGGGAGGACGAGGGCGGGACATGCGGCGGGCTTCGGTGGAACTGGGTCGCGCAGTGTAACTCACGATAAGCGGCGCTGATGGTGCTTCCCCGCCGTAACGCGGCGACTAAGCTGCTGATTCAGTCCCCTCGCAACAGGAGTCAGTCATGAGCAGCAGCGCCGAACTAGCCACCTTCAGCGGCTGGGCCGCCACCGCCCCGGGCGCCCCGCTCGAACGCCACAGCTACGATCCCGGCCCGCTGGGCGCCGAGGAGGTGGAAGTGGCGGTGGAATACTGCGGCATCTGCCACTCCGACCAGTCGATGATCGACAACGAATGGGGCAATGCGCGCTACCCCTTTATCCCCGGCCATGAAGTGGTCGGCACCATCGTCCGCCTCGGCGAACAGGTGCGTGGCCTCGCGCTGGGCCAGCGCGTCGGTATCGGCTGGTACAAGGGCAGCTGCATGCACTGCGGCTCGTGCATGGAAGGCTCGCACCAGCTGTGCCGCTCGGTGAAACCGACCATAGTCGGCAGCCACGGTGGTTTCGCCGACCGCCTGCGCTCGCACTGGGCCTGGGCCGTGCCGCTGCCCGAAGGCCTCGACCCGGCGCTGGCCGGCCCGCTGTTCTGCGCCGGCTCCACGGTGTTCAGCCCGCTGCTGGAGTTCGACGTCAAACCCACCGACCGCGTCGGCGTGGTCGGCATCGGCGGCCTCGGCCACCTGGCGCTGCGTTTTCTCAATGCCTGGGGTTGCGAGGTGACCGCCTTCACCTCCTCGCTGAGCAAGCAGGACGAAGCCAAGCGCCTGGGCGCGCACAGGGTGGTGGCCTCCACCGACAGCGCGGCGATGAAGGCGATTGCCGGCACGCTGGATTTCCTCCTGGTCACCGCCAGCGCCGATCTGGACTGGCAGGCGCTGATCGCCACCCTGCGCGGCAAGGGCCGCCTGCACTTCGTCGGCATAGTGCCCAGCGCCATCCCGGTGCACGTGTTCAACCTGATCCCGCAGCAGAAGAGCCTGTCCGGCTCGCCGGTGGGCTCGCCAGCGAGCATGGCGACCATGCTCGAATTCTGCGCCCGCCACCAGATCCTGCCGCAGGTCGAGCACTTCCCCATGAGCCAGGTGAACGCGGCCATCGACCACCTGCGCAGCGGCAAGGCGCGCTACCGCGTGGTGCTGGACGCCAGCCGCTGAGGCTCAGGCGAGCGGCCAGGCCGCTACGATGCCCTCCAGGGCGCGCTTGAGCTCGGCGCGGCTGGC
>NZ_AVOF01000237.1:0-5189 GCF_000465935.2 Pseudomonas sp. EGD-AK9 | reverse complement strand
GTGCCCCCTACCAGCAACGCACCGCCGAAGACCGGCAGCAGGAGCGCGAGCAATTCCAGATGGTTAACCGGGGCCTGAAAGACCAGATTCAAGACCTGCAAAACCGGCTCATCCAAGCCGAGTCAAGAGCGTCCGAGCTGATAGACACTAATGCGCAATTACAACGACAAACGCATGAGCTCGAACAGGCCAATGCGATGCACAAAAGCACCTTGGATAGGCAAGTGGCCGATATCCAGAACTTGGAGCATCAACTTAACGACGCCTCGGCAAAAAACCGGGAGCGGAAGCATGAAAGCAAACAATTGGCGGATAATATTGCCGCACTCGCAAGCCAGAAAGCAGATGCCGATAAGCAGGTGGCCGTACTATCCCAAGCATTAGAGGTCACCAAAACGGATCTGAAAGCCTCTCAGAATAGAGCGGAAGTTCTGTCCGATGAGAACAAGTTGATTCTTCAGGAAAAAGCGGTGATTCAGGGGCAGTTTAAGCAGCTTCAGGAGTCACTGTCGCGATAAAGGCTTTAGTCAAACATTCATCGAAAAAGCTATATTAATCAATATATTATATACGAAGTGGCTAATTCCAACGCTTTTACCGGCCGGACCTCAAGTAGCTGCACCGGCCGCCATTTCATTCAAAGAGGCCTCGACGACAGTCAAAACTGTTCGACGCACGTCGATCTTCCATCGCACGCGCTCGACGCATCGGTCCAGGCTTTCGCTATCGTCTGCGTCCAATGCTTTGCAAAGTCGCGCCAGTTCGTCGAGCCCAATTCCGGACTCGAAGGCTGCGCGGAGAAACCGCAGCCTTCCGAGTGTTTTGTCATCGAAAATGTTATAGCCACTTTCGGTTCGCCGAGCAGGGTGCAACAAGCCGCGTATCATGTAGTCGCGCACGACATGCACGCTGACGCAAGCATCATCAGCCAGCTTCGATATCGAGTACGCATTCATACTGGGCTTTCCTCGCAGTCCTCTAGCAGCTTAAGCGCGACATCATGACCAAGGTCGAACGCACTCTCGACAGGCACGACCTCAATCCCTTGGTGGGTCGAAGCCCACGAATTTGCAATAGACGGAGACGCAAAGAAATGCACATGACAGCAAAACGAACAACGAATGTCGGGCGAAGTATCCGGAGTTCGCAGTGAAACCATTGCTTCTGCCGGTTCGACATGAAGCACTGCTTCTGGTGCAACGGTGAGAGTGATCGGCCTACCGGTGGCGGCGCAGCGGGAAGTGACACGGGCAATCTTGCCGGTCAAGGCGGGAAACATCAAGGTGTCCAGCGCACACCATGTGTACAAATGACGGCCATCCACCTCAAAAACGTGAGAGGTTTCACGTAGTGTCAGCCCCAGTCCAATGATATTGGCCTCGTCGTCATATTCCGTACCAGGTGCCTGCTCAAGTACCGTTGCAACTCTCGCTCCAGACCATCCGAGTGCGCCGGCGAGCTTTTCGCGTGATACAGGTCCCCCCATCGCTAGCTGTCGGAGCAGCGCGACAAAGAGCGTTGCGAACTCTTTAGGATGATTGCCAGATGAAAGGCTTTCGGCAATCTTTTTGGAATAAATAGTCTTGTCCATTTTCCACCTGTTATATCGGGCAGCGATCAACCGGGATAAACCTTACTCGGCGGTTACGTCCTGCGCTTAACAAAGACGAATTACTTTGTGCCTTGCCGGCGTTGCCATTCCTCGGCCAGCAGCTGGGCTTGCTGTAACTGTTCGGGCTTCATTTGAGCTGCATAGTCTGCAACGACTTTTGCTGCTGTCGGTTCTCCCGACGCTGCGGCCAGACTCATCCACTGGTATGCCTGCACCTGGTCGGGCGCGATGTCGGTAAGACCCTTTGCAAACAGCTGGGCCAGCCTGACTTGAGCCTGCGTGTGTCCCTGCTCGGCAGCGAGGCGGTACCACTTGAAAGCCTCTGCATCGTTGGCAGGAGCCGCACGCCCATTCTTATACATACCGTCGACTTCACTTCCGTAGAGGCGCCCGAGGTTGAACTGTGCATCGGCTTCACCCTGCTCGGCCGCCCTGCGGAACCACTGGATCGATGCCGCGTGGTTTTGCTTTACGCCCATACCGCATTTGTACGCAAGACCCATGATGTTCTGAGCCATGGCATCGCCAGCCCTGGCCTTCTTTTCCCAATCACTGACGGTCTCTGGCGACAATGTTTCAATCGCGGCGCCGAGCTTAGAAAAATCATAAGCCGCCAACGCTTGGTTTGGCATGCCTAACGTTGCGGTACTTGCCAGTACGATCGTCAAGCACGCGCGTACACGGCGTAATTTAAGTCTGATGTCACAAAACATAAAAACTCCTCTGTCCCTGTTTTGGTGCCCAAGGTTTAGCCGGCACAGCACGATAGCTGTGTCACATCCTTCGAAAAAGTCTGTGCCACCAGTTTGAGACCTTCAACCATGGTGAGGTAAGGGAAAAGCTGGTTAGCCAGATCCTGGACGGTCATGCGGGCCCGGATGGCAATCGCGGCAGTCTGGATGATTTCGCCTGCTTCCGGTGTCACAGCCTGGACTCCGAGAATGCGTCCGGACCCTGCCTCAGCAACAAGCTTGATAAAGCCGCGGGTATCGAAGTTGGCGAGTGCACGCGGCACATTGTCGAGCGTGAGCGTACGGCTTTCGGTTTGCAGACCAATGCGCTGGGCCTCTGCTTCACTGTAGCCTACCGTGGCAACTTGCGGATCGGTGAACACGACTGCCGGCATGGCGTCGAGATCGAGCTTTACGTCGCCGCCGGTCATATTAATGCCAGCCCGGGTACCAGCCGCGGCTGCAACGTAGACGTACTGAGGCTGGTCAGTGCAGTCGCCAGCTGCGTAAATGTTCGAAGCACTCGTGCGCATGCCTTGATCGATCAGGATGCGATGTTGCGAGTCAAACGTCACACCTGCGCGCTCGAGATTCAGGCTT
This sequence comes from Pseudomonas sp. EGD-AK9, assembly GCF_000465935.2. Lineage (NCBI taxonomy): Bacteria > Pseudomonadati > Pseudomonadota > Gammaproteobacteria > Pseudomonadales > Pseudomonadaceae > Pseudomonas > Pseudomonas sp. EGD-AK9. The sequence continues at coordinate 2,246 of NZ_AVOF01000237.1, read as the reverse complement.
GCGGTATTTGGCGTGCGGCCGGTGGCAACAAGCAATTGATCCACCTTTAACTCGCCCTGCGCGGTCGTCAGGATGAATTGGCGGTCGCAATAGGTCACGGCACTCGCCTGCGTCTGTGTCAGCACCGTGATGCCTTCCGCACGGAAAGCTGCAGTCACGGCCTCGCCAATGGCAGGGTCGTCACTGGCAAACAAGGTGCGCCGGGCCAGGACCGTCACCTCGCTGCCCAAGCGCGCAAACGCTTGTGCCAGTTCCAGTGCTACGACCGAGGCGCCAATTACTGCCAGCCGTTTAGGAATGGCTTCGCTAACCAGGGCTTCGGTGGACGTCCAATATGGCGTTCCTGCAAGACCAGGCAACGGCGGGATGGCAGCGCTTGCACCAGTGGCAATGAGACAGCGATCGAAGGCCACTTCGCGAGTGTCACCTTCTGCCGCTTCCACGATAAGCGTTTGGCCATCCTTGAATCGGGCGCTGCCTCGCACCAGATTGATCGACGGATTGCTTTCGAGGATGCTTTCATATTTAGCATGACGCAGCTCGTCCACACGGGCCTGCTGTTGCGCCAGCAGACGGTCACGCAGGACAACTGGGGGCGTTGCCGACAGTCCCACGTCAAAAGGACTTTCGCGTCGCAGATGAGCGATATGCGCTGCCCGAATCATGATCTTAGAAGGGACGCAGCCCACGTTGACGCAGGTGCCGCCGATAGTTCCCCGCTCGATCAGGGTGACACGGGCACCGTTTTCAGCTGCCTTCAGCGCTGCTGCCACAGCGGCGCCGCCAGTACCGATGATCGCCACATGCAGCTGACCTGCCGGTTTCTCCACCGCGCGCTCGCCGCTCAGCCACTGGGCGGCTTTGCCAAGGAGTCCTGGCTGTTCAACACTGCGCTCTTTGCTTTCAAATTCGTCTGTAGGCGTAGCACCGTAACCAAGGGCGCCCACTGCTGCTACGAGCGCGGACACGTCAAGCCTATTGCCTGTGACTTGCGCCTTGTTCGATGGATAATCGACAGCCGCTCGCGTTACGCCGGGGACCGCCAGCAGCGCGTCCTCAACGTGCCTTGTACAACTTGGGCAAGTCATTCCCGCCACGCTCAAACCAACTTCGTTTAACTCTTGCATTCCGCTCTCTCTTTTATCCGTTGTGCCCAAGCCAACTAGTACGACGCCTCGGTCACTGAATCGGTTGTGCGCTTCAGGGAACAGGCTCCGTGGGTCGTTTACAGGCTGCTCACGCGATGACGACCGGCAGAATCGCCTGAGCGGCATCTCTGCCGTGGTTCTAGCGATGCTGCCGTTATTTGTTGCCTTACTTCTTCAGCTCAGATGGGTAGCCTACATCCGTCGTCGCCTTGCTAAGCGCCTGGACGTTGGTCTTCGCATCGTCAAACGTTACGACGGCAAGCTTGGTTGAGAAGTCGACCTCGGTCTTGCTAACACCGTCGACCTTGCTCAAGGCCTTTTTAATGGTGATAGGACAAGTCGCGCAGGTCATGCCAGGAACGGCCAAGGTGACCGTCTGCGTGGCGGCCCACACCGGGGCAACAGCGGCGGCGAGGGCAAGGGAGGCAAACAGTTTCTTCATGATGAACTCCTGGTTAATAGAAAAATGGAACGACATAGGGAAATCCAAGCGCGACCAGGACCAGCACGGCCACGATCCAGAAAATCAGCTTGTAGGTGGCGCGCACCTGCGGAATCGCGCAGACCTCACCTGGCTTGCATGCCTGCACGGGCCGGTAAATCCGCTTCCAGGCGAAGAACAGCGCCACTAGCGCCGCGCCGATGAACAACGGTCGATAGGGTTCCAGCACCGTCAGGTTGCCGATCCAAGCACCGGAGAAGCCCAGGGCGACCAGTACTAGCGGCCCCAGGCAGCAGGTCGATGCAAGAATGGCGGCCAGCCCGCCGGCGAAGAGCGCACCGCGCCCGTTTTGTGGTTCAGACATACGTTGGCCCTTTTGAATTTGGATTGGATAGCGTAACCTTACTTCCGTACTCATGTACGGAGTCAAGCGATATGGAAAATAATTTGGAAAACCTGACCATTGGCGTTTTTGCCAAGGCGGCCGGGGTCAACGTGGAGACAATCCGCTTCTATCAGCGCAAGGGCCTGTTGCCGGAACCGGACAAGCCTTACGGCAGCATCCGCCGCTATGGGGAGGCGGACGTGGTTCGGGTGAAATTCGTGAAATCGGCACAGCGGCTGGGGTTCAGTCTGGACGAGATTGCCGAGCTGTT
>NZ_AVOF01000236.1:0-5240 GCF_000465935.2 Pseudomonas sp. EGD-AK9 | reverse complement strand
GATCGAAAATCACCAGGCCGGCGCGCGCCTGGTGATTTTCGATCTGCAGCAGGCGGCGCTCGACAGCCTGGTGCAGCACCTGGCCGATCACCACAACGCCGAGGCCCTCGGCCTGCTCTGCGACGTCGCCGACGCCGCCGCGGTGCAGCGCGCGGTGGCCCTGGCCATCGAGCGTTTCGGCGGCATCGACGTGCTGGTCAACAACGCCGGCATCACCCACCGCAGCACCTTCGCCGACACCAGCCTGGAGGTGTTCCAGCGGGTCATGGCGGTCAACTACTTCGGCGCGCTGCATTGCACCCAGGCGGCGCTGCCCAGCCTGATCGCCCGCGGTGGGCAGATCATCGTGCTCAGTTCGCTGTCGGGCATCGCCCCGCTGCTCTACCGCAGCGCCTACAACGCCAGCAAGCACGCCCTGCACGGCCTGTTCGAGACCCTGCGCTACGAGCTCAAGGGCTCGGGGGTCAACGTCATGCTGGTGTGTCCCGGCTTCACCGCCACCGACCTGCGCAAGAACGCCCTGGTCGGCGACGGTTCGGTGGCCGCCCAGCCGCCGCTGGCGATGGGCAAGGTGGCCTCGCCGCAGGACGTCGCCGAGGCCATCTACCACGGCGCCCTGAGGCGCCGGCGCCTGCTGGTGCTGTCCAACGTCGACTGGCGCGCGCGGGTGCTGGCGCGCTTCTTCCCGCGGCTGTTCGAGCGGGTGCTGCTGCCGCGGCTGTCCGGGCTCAAACCGCAGGGTTCGGGGCGGGGCTGATGCGCTTCTGCTGGCGCCGCTGTGCCGGGCCGAGAACGCGCCGCTGCGGGTGATGACCGACCTGTGGCCGCCGTTTCGCATGGAGAGTGCAAGCGGCGAGCTGCAGGGCCTGGATATCGACCTGCTGGCGGAGCTGTTGCGCCGCACCGCGCTGCGCTACCAGCCGGTGGCGGCGCGCCAGTAACCGGCGGCGCCCCGGCTAGTGGTTATGCGGCTCGCCGTAGAGCTGCTGAACCAGATCCATGTCCCAGTAGGCGGCCTCGATCTTGTGCCCGTCGAGATCGCGCACGAAGCAGCCGTAATAGGGTTCGCCATACTCCGGGCGCGGCCCCGGCTGACCCTCGTCGCGGGCGCCGGCGGCCAGTGCGGCCTGGTGGAAGGCGTGCACCGCGGCCTTGTCCGGGGCGACGAAACCGAAATGGCTGCCGTTGCCGAGGGTCGCCGGCTGGCCGTCGATCGGCGTCTGCACCCAGAACTCCGGGTACTCGCGGCCGAAGGCCACGGCGCCGGGGTGACGCATGATTTCCTTGCAGCCGAGGGTGGCCAGCACCTTGGCGTAGAAGTCGCAGGCCGCCTCGAAACGGTTGGTGCCGATGGATACGTGGGACAGGATGCTGGGGTTGGCGTCGCTCATGACGGGGCTCCTTGGTTGGCGAGACGGCCAAGCCTAGTCGCTGTTTTGCCGTTGCGCCTGCTGCCGGTTGAGCAGCATGAACAGGCGGAACAGCACCACCAGGGCGAACAGCTGGAGGAAGCCGCTGGCCGTCTGCTGCAGCACCCACAGCAGGCTGTCGTCGCGGCTCGGCAGGGTCCACCAGTCGAGCAGCCAGAGCGGCACCAGCACGCCGGCCAGGCAGCTGAACACCTCCCAGAAGCGCCCATTGGTCAACTCGAAGCTGCCCCGCAGGGCGCTCATCGGCGGCTGCCCGCGCAGCACCAGAAGCAGCTCGGCGAAGGCCAGCTTGACCATGATCCAGATGCCCGGCAGCACCAGCAGCGACAGCCCGAGCAGGATCGCCAGGGTGCTCAGCCCGGCCAGCAGGGCGAATCCCGGCCACAGGCGCAGGGCGGCGGCGAACAGCTCGTTGCCGGTCGCTGCGCGGCCGTTGCTGCGGGCGTCGAGGAAGAGGATCAGCTGCGCGGCGTAGAGCGGATAGAAGAGTACGCCGAGGAGGATGCCGTAGGCCGGATTGGCGCCTTCGCCGAGCTGAGCCGCCAGCAGCGCCTGGGCGATGGCCTCGGCCAGCAGCAGCGGCAGGCACAGGCGGGCTATGGCCGCCAGGTTGTGGCTGAAGAAGAACCAGGCATCGCGCAGGATCGGCAGTGGATTCATCGGCAGAACTCGGCAAAGGCGAAGACCCGCACTGTAGCAGAGGCGCCGCGCGCTCCGCGCTGATGGCAATGCTCTGGCATACTGGCAGGGCTTTCCGCCCGCCGACCGAGGATGCCCGGTGAAGAAGATCGCCGTATTCGCCGACGTACAGAACCTCTACTACACGGTGCGCCAGGCCCATGGCTGCCATTTCGACTACGCCGCCTTCTGGGCCGACGTCAGCCGCCAGGGGCAGATCGTCGAGGCCTACGCCTATGCCATCGAGCGCGGCGACGCCAAGCAGCAGCAGTTCCAGCAGATCCTGCGCAAGCTCGGCTTCACCGTGAAGCTCAAACCCTATATCCAGCGCAGCGACGGCTCGGCCAAGGGCGACTGGGACGTCGGCATCTGCATCGACGTGCTCGACGCCGCCGAGCGGGTCGACGTGGTGGTGCTGGCCTCCGGCGACGGCGATTTCGACCTGCTGCTCGAGCGCGTGCGCCAGCGCGGCACCGAGGCGATCGCCTACGGCGTGCCGGGGCTGACCGCGCAATCGCTGATCCGCGCCGCCAGCCGTTACGTGCCCATCGAGGGCAGTCTGCTGCTCAAGAGTCATTGAGGACATTCGTGGAATCCATTGCCGTCATCGACTTCGAAACCACCGGCGTGTCGCCGGACCAGGCCCGTGCCACCGAGATCGGCGTGGCCATCATCGAGGGCGGGCAGATCGTCGCCCGCTACCAGAGCCTGATGAACAGCGGCGCCTGGGTGCCGCCCTTTATCGAGCAGCTCACCGGCATCAGCAACGCCATGCTGCGCGCGGCGCCGCCGTCCGACCAGGTGATGGCCGAGGTGGCCGACTTTATCGGCGAGCGGCCGCTGCTGGCGCACAACGCCGCCTTCGACCAGAAATTCTGGGACGCCGAATTGGCGCGCATCCGCCGTCGCCGGCGACAGCCGTTCGCCTGCTCGCTGCTGCTGTCGCGGCGCCTGCTGCCGGAGGCGCCGAGCCACAAGCTGGGCAACCTCAACCGCTGGGCCGGGCTGCCGGACACCGGCCGCGCCCACCGCGCCCTGGCCGATGCCGAGATGGCGGCCAACCTGACCCTGCACCTGTTCGACCTGTTGCGCCGCCGTCACGGTCGGCACCAGGCCGATCACGCATTGCTCTGCCAGTTGCAGAAGCTGTCGGCGGCCAAGGTGCGCGCGCTGCTGACCGCCGGCTAGCGAGTCGTGGCCCGGATGGCTTTGCGGCCAACCTCCCCGGATTGCATCCGGGCCAGGTGAATACCAGCTTCGTCCCTGCCATGGGCGCAGACCGGGTAAACTGCGCGCCTGTTTCTTTTCGACCGGTTGCCCCCCATGACCTTCGCCTCCCTCGGCCTGATCGAGCCGCTGCTGCGCAGCCTCGTCGGCCTCGACTACCAGACCCCGACCCCGGTGCAGAGCCAGGCGATTCCCGCCGTGCTCAAGGGCCGCGACCTGATGGCCGCGGCGCAGACCGGCACCGGCAAGACCGCCGGCTTCGCCCTGCCGCTGCTGCAGCGCCTGACCCTGGAAGGCCCGCAGGTGGCGAGCAACTCGGTGCGCGCGCTGGTGCTGGCGCCGACCCGCGAGCTGGCCGAGCAGGTACTGCAGAGCTTCCTGGTCTACGGCCAGCACCTGCCGCTGAGCTGCTACGCGGTGTACGGCGGGGTCAGCATCAACCCGCAGATGATGAAGCTGCGCAAGGGCGTCGACGTGCTGGTGGCCACGCCGGGGCGATTGCTCGACCTGTACCGGCAGAACGCGGTCAGGTTCAACCAGCTGCAGTGCCTGGTGCTCGACGAGGCCGACCGCATGCTCGACCTGGGTTTTGCCCGTGAGCTGGACGAGCTGTTCAGCGCCCTGCCGAAAAAGCGCCAGACCCTGCTGTTCTCCGCCACCTTCTCCGACGTTATCCGGCAGATGGCCGGCGAGCTGCTGCGCGACCCGCTGTCGGTCGAGGTCAGCCCGCGCAACGCCGCGGCCAAGAGCGTCAAGCAGTGGCTGATCCCGGTGGACAAGAAGCGCAAGGGCGAGCTGTTTCTGCACTTGTTGCAGAAAAAACGCTGGGGCCAGGTGCTGGTGTTCGCCAAGACGCGCAAGGGGGTCGATCAGCTCGAACAGGAGCTGCTGGCCATCGGTGTGGCCGCCGACTCGATCCACGGCGACAAGCCGCAGCCGGCGCGCCTGCGTGCGCTGGAGCGCTTCAAGGCCGGCGAGGTGCAGGTACTGGTGGCCACCGACGTGGCCGCGCGCGGGCTGGATATCGACGACCTGCCGCTGGTGGTCAACCTGGATCTGCCGATCAACGCCGAGGACTACGTGCACCGCATCGGCCGCACCGGTCGCGCCGGCGCCACGGGCGAGGCGATCTCGCTGGTGTGCGCCGACGAGGTGGAGCAGCTGGCGGCCATCGAGAACCTCACCCAGCAGCTGATCAAGCGCGTCGACGAGCCTGATTTCATCCCCGACCACCGCGTACCGCTGACGGCGGTCGGCGGCCAGGTGCTGAAAAAACCGAAGAAGCCCAAGCAGAAACTCATCCCCGGCGCGGCCAAGCCGGCCGGCAAGGGCAATATCCACCTCGGCCGCTGGTTCGAGGAAGAGGATGCCAAGCCCAAGGCCAAGGCGGTGCGCAAGGTGCCGAGCTTCGGCGGCAAGCCCAAGGGTGGCAAGAAGTAGGGGCGCTTACTGGAAACGCTCGCGGCCATGGCGCAAGAAACCTAGAGCCGTAGCCCGGATGCAATCCGGGGCGTTGCGCCGATATGCCCCGGATTTCATCCGGGCTACAAACTGCCTCGATCGTTTTGCAGCAGCCCGCTTGCGGGCGATCGGTGCTCGCACTAAGCGGATCGTCCGCAAGCGGGCTTCTACAGCGGGATCTTCAGCCAGTCGAGCACACCCTGCGCCGCGACCCGGCCGCTGGCGAAGCAGGCGGTGAGCAGGTAGCCGCCGGTGGGCGCCTCCCAGTCGAGCATTTCGCCGGCGCAGAACACCCCGGGCAGCGCCCTGAGCATCAGGCCGTCATCGAGCGCCTCGAAGGGTACCCCGCCGGCGCTGCTGATCGCCTCGGCCAGCGGCCGTGGGCGCAGCAGGGTGAGCGGCAGCGCCTTGATCCAGGACGCCAGGGCGGGCGGATCGGCGAAG
>NZ_AVOF01000235.1:0-5248 GCF_000465935.2 Pseudomonas sp. EGD-AK9 | reverse complement strand
CAATGCCTCGGCCTGCTCGGCCAGCGGCGGGCGCTGGGAGGACCGCGGCAACGAGGGCCTGACCGCCGGGCTGAAGAACGTCTTCGTCCGCGACGCCTCGGGCAATCCGGCGGGCAGCGTCTCGGCCAGCGAGAAGCGCAACCAGCTGATCATCGAGACCGATCGGGTAAACGGCGTCAACGGCAGCGGCGCGCAGCTGGTGGTGGACAACTTCCACACCTCCGACGCCAATCCGGCCGACGCCAATGCCAACAGCTACGGCGTGCGCGTCGACCTCAACCTCGACGTGGCACCGACCAAGGTCTGCGACAAGGGCGCCAGCGGCTGCCCGCCGGTGACGCCCGACCCGTTGGGCTTCGCCGTCAACGGCCGGGTGCACTTCAAGGAGATCAACATCGACCGCATCCAGAACGTCCACCCCACCGGCGGCGCGGTCACCTCGATGTACGGCATGAAGCTGCAGAACGCCGATATCCGCGCCAACCTGACCGCCACGCCGATCAACTGAAGGCCGGCGGTCACGCCCCTGTCATGGCAGGCCCGTAGGGTGCGCTATGCGCACCGAGGCTTCGTACACCCCGGCGCGCACGGCGCCCCCCGCATTGGCTTCTGCCGAAGCAACCGGTAATCGCCCGTTGTACAAAAAATCTCCAATGCCCTTTCGATATTTGTCGGTAATCGGCACAATTCGCGTCCACTTTTTTCTGGGGGGTCGCAAGGCCCCTCATCGGCCGACCTTGCGGGGGCTACGAGATGATCCAAACGCCGTACTACCTCATCGACAAACAGAAGCTCCTGGTCAACCTGGAGAAGATCGCCTACGTGCGCGAGAACTCCGGGGCCAAGGCGCTGCTGGCGCTGAAATGCTTCGCCACCTGGTCGGTGTTCGACCTGATGCAGCAGTATATGGACGGCACCACCTCGTCCTCGCTCTATGAGCTCAAGCTCGGCCGGCAGAAGTTCGCCGGCGAGACCCACGCCTACAGCGTGGCCTGGGCCGACGACGAGATCGAAGAGATGGTCGCCAACTGCGACAAGATCATCTTCAACTCCATTGGCCAGCTCGAGCGCTTCGCCGCGGCCACCGAAGGCACTATCCGCGGCCTGCGGGTCAACCCGCAGGTGAGCAGCTCCGACTACCTGCTGGCCGACCCGGCGCGCCCGTTCAGCCGCCTCGGTGAGTGGGACCCGGAAAAGATCGCCAAGGTCATGGGGCAGATTTCCGGCTTCATGTTCCATAACAACTGCGAGAACGCCAGCTTCGAGCTGTTCGACCAGATGCTGACCCGCATCGAGGAGCGCTTCGGCCACCTGATCGCCCAGGTCGAGTGGGTCAGCCTCGGCGGCGGCATCCACTTCACCGGCGAGGGTTACCCGATCGATGCCTTCTGCGCGCGGTTGAAAGCCTTCTCGGAAAAATACGGTGTGCAGGTCTACCTGGAGCCGGGCGAAGCGGCGATCACCCTCAGCGCCTCGCTGGAAGTGACCGTGCTCGACACCCTGTACAACGGCAAGCACCTGGCCGTGGTCGACAGCTCCATCGAAGCGCATATGCTCGACCTCTTGATCTACCGCCTCAATGCCAAGATGGCGCCGAACGACGGCGAACACAGCTACATGGTCTGCGGCAAATCCTGCCTGGCCGGCGACATCTTCGGCGAATACCAGTTCGACAAGCCGCTGCAGATCGGCGATCGCCTGTCGTTCATCGACGCGGCGGGTTACACCATGGTCAAGAAGAACTGGTTCAACGGCCTGAAGATGCCGTCCATCGTGGTGAAACAACTCGACGGTAGCGTCGAGGTGGTGCGCCAGTTCGAGTTCGACGACTACCTGTCGAGTCTCAGCTGACAGGTTCAAGTCACGTAGGGTGGACGACGCTTCATCCGTCCACCATTTGCCAAGCGATGGTGGATGAAAAGAGCGTCATCCACCCTACGATTCATCAAACGCTTTCAATAACGCAGTACTAGGAGGTGGAACAATTGAAGAAGAATGTCCTGATCATTGGTGCAGGAGGTGTTGCCAAGGTGGTGGCCCATAAGTGCGCGCAACACAATGACGAGTTAGGTCGCATTGCAATTGCGTCGCGCAACATCTCCAAATGCCAGGCCATCATCGACAGCGTGCAGGCCAAGGGCGGCCTCAAGCAGCCCGGCGAGATCAAGGCCTATGCGCTGAACGCCCTGGACGTGGAAGCGACCAAGGCACTGATCCGCGAGACCGAATCGCAGATCGTCATCAACGTCGGCTCGGCGTTCCTCAACATGTCCGTGCTGCGCGCCTGCATCGACACCGGCGTCGCCTATCTGGACACCGCCATCCACGAAGATCCGAGCAAGATCTGCGAAACCCCGCCGTGGTACGGCAACTACGAGTGGAAGCACCTGGCCGAATGCCAGGAAAAGGGCGTGACCGCCATCCTCGGCGTCGGCTTCGACCCGGGCGTGGTCAACTCCTATGCCGCTCTGGCGCAACAACAGTACTTCGACAAGATCGAGTCGATCGACATCCTCGACGTCAACGCCGGTTCGCACGGCAAGTACTTCGCCACCAATTTCGACCCGGAAATCAATTTCCGCGAATTCACCGGCACGGTCTACAGCTGGCAGAACAGCCAGTGGGTGAGCAACCGCATGTTCGAAGTCAAGCGCACCGACGATCTGCCGGTGGTGGGTGAACAGAACCTGTACCTGACCGGCCATGACGAGGTGCACTCGCTGTCCAAGCACCTCGACGTACCGAATGTGCGCTTCTGGATGAGCTTCGGCGACCACTACATCAACGTGTTCACCGTGCTGAAGAACCTCGGTCTGCTCTCCGAGCAGCCGGTCAAGACCGCTGAAGGTCTCGAAGTGGTACCGCTGAAAGTGGTCAAGGCCGTGCTGCCCGATCCCGCCTCGCTGGCGCCGGGCTACAGCGGCAAGACCTGCATCGGCGACCTGGTAAAAGGCACGAAAGACGGTAAGCAGACTGAGCTGTTTATCTACAACGTCGCCGACCACGAAGAAGCCTTCGCCGAGACCGACAGCCAGGGCATCTCCTACACCGCCGGTGTGCCGCCGGTCGCCGCTGCCCTGCTGGTGGCGCGTGGCGAGTGGGATGCCAAGCGCATGGTCAACGTCGAGGAGCTGCCGGCCGAGCCGTTCTTGAAGCTGCTGGACGTGATGGGCCTGCCCACCCGCATCAAGGACGAGCACGGCGACCGTCCCTGGGATCAGCCGCTCTGATCGGCTGCGCCTAGCGCACAGGATCGGCAAACGCCCGCCACTTGGCGGGCGTTTTGTTTTCCGCCGTTACCATCGGCGTGCACTGCCCCATGGTGGATGTAAAAAGCGACATCCACCCTACGAGCCGCAGCTGTGCCTTCCCGGCCCGCCCATTTCACGCGACAATCGGCCGATTACAGACGCCCCCACGAAGGGCGCCCGGCAGCCGTGAGGAACCCCCTATGAGCAGCAACGATCGCGTCATCATCTTCGACACCACCCTGCGCGACGGCGAGCAGAGCCCCGGCGCCTCGATGACCGGCGAGGAGAAGCTGCGCATCGCCAAGGCCCTGGAGCGCCTGCGGGTGGACGTGATCGAGGCCGGTTTCGCCATCGCCAGCCCGGGCGACTTCGCCGCGGTCAAGGCGATCGCCGACAACATCAAGGACAGCACCGTGTGCAGCCTGTCGCGCGCGGTGGACGCCGACATCGAGCGCGCCGCCGAAGCGCTCAAGGGCGCCAACAGCGGGCGCATCCACACCTTTATCGCCACCAGCCCGATCCATATGCAGTACAAGCTGCGCATGCAGCCGGACGACGTGGTGGCCCAGGCCGTGTATGCGGTGAAGAAGGCGCGCAACCTGTGCAGCGACGTGGAGTTCTCCTGCGAGGACGCCGGCCGCTCGGAGATCGACTTCCTCTGCCGCATCATCGAGGCGGCCATCGACGCTGGCGCGCGTACCATCAACATCCCCGACACCGTCGGCTACGCCATCCCGCACCAGTACGCCGACACCATCCGCCAGTTGCTCGAGCGCGTGCCCAACGCCGACAAGGCGATCTTCTCGGTGCACTGCCACAACGACCTGGGTCTGGCCGTGGCCAACTCCCTGGCCGCCGTGGTGGCCGGTGCGCGTCAGGTCGAGTGCACCATCAACGGCCTGGGCGAGCGCGCCGGCAACGCCGCGCTGGAAGAGATCGTCATGGCCATCAAGACCCGCCAGGACCTGCTCGGCGTCTACACCAATATCGACACCCCGCATATCCTCAGCACCTCGCGCATGGTCTCCGGTATCACCGGCTTCCCGGTGCAGCCGAACAAGGCCATCGTCGGCGCCAACGCCTTCGCCCACGAGTCCGGCATCCACCAGGACGGTGTGCTCAAGCACCGCGAGACCTACGAGATCATGTCGGCCCAGTCGGTGGGCTGGAACACCAACAAGATGGTCATGGGCAAGCACTCCGGGCGCGCCGCCTTCCGTTCGCGCCTGGACGAGCTGGGCATCGTCCTGGCCGGCGAGGCCGAGCTGAACGCCGCCTTCGCCCGCTTCAAGGAGCTGGCCGACAAGAAGCACGAGATCTTCGACGAGGACCTGCAGGCGCTGGTCTCCGACACCCTGGCCGAGGAGGCGCCGGAGCACTTCAAGCTGGTCACCCTGGAAGTGGCGAGCAAGACCGGCGAGGTGCCGCAGGCGCAGATCGTGGTCAGCGTCGAGGGCAACGAACGGCGTGCCGGCGCCCAGGGCTCCGGCCCGGTGGATGCCACCTTCAAGGCCATCGAGGCCATCGCCGCCTCCGAGGCCAGCCTGCTGCTGTATTCGGTCAATGCCATCACCCAGGGCACCGACTCGCAGGGCGAGGTCACCGTGCGCCTGGAGAAGGGCGGGCGCATCGTCAACGGCAACGGCGCCGACACCGATATCCTGGTGGCCTCGGCCAAGGCCTATATCAACGCGCTGAACCTGATGCAGGTCGGGCAGAAGGCGCACCCGCAAGTGGAGGGCGTGTGATCCCCGAACTCCGTCGGCGCGCCTACCTGGGCGCCATGCAGGTGGCCAGCTGGCTGCCGCGCACCGTATTGCCCTTCGCCGCGCCGTCGCGGCCGGAACTGCTGGAGCCGCCGCAGGCGGAAATAGAGGTCGAGACGCCGGTCGAGCCGGTCGCCGTGGCCCCGGCGGTAGCCCGCGAAACTGTGCCGGCGCCCACTGCCGAGCGGCCGAAGATCGAAGTGCCGCGCCCCGCTGCCCAGCCGCGCCAGG
>NZ_AVOF01000234.1:0-5273 GCF_000465935.2 Pseudomonas sp. EGD-AK9 | reverse complement strand
GAACTCGTCGCCGCCGATGCGCGCCAGTTCGGCGTGGCGCGGCAGCTGGTGACCGAGCTGGGCGGCCAGCTGGCGCAGCAACTGGTCGCCGGCGGAGTGACCGCAGAGGTCGTTGACCTGCTTGAAGCGATCCAGGCCCAGGTGCAGCAAGTGGCTGAAGCGGCGCCGGGCGGTGCCGCTCAGGGTCTCGGCGAGCAGCCGTTCCAGCTCGCGGCGGTTGTGCAGGCCGGTCAGGGTGTCGTGCGCGGCCAGGTGCTGCAGGCGTTCCTCAAGGGCGCGGCGCTCGCTGAGGTCGACCACTATGCCCTCGATGCCGTCCTGGTTCGGCCGCCGGTGCAGCGACAGGTAGACCCAGCGTTCGCGCTGCTGCAGGTCGTGCAGCGGGCATTCGCAGCTGACGGCGCCGGCCTGGGCGTCGAGTTGCTCCAGCAGCTCGCGCCAGCGCTGCTCGCCGAGCAGGCGTTGCAGGGTCAGGCCCTGCAGGCTGGCGCCATCCGCCGCGCCGCCGAGCAGGCGCGCCAGGCTCGGGTTGGCCTCCAGCAGGCTGCCGTCGCGGCGGCAACGGAAGATGCCCTCGCCGCTGTGGCGGAACAGCGCCTGGTACTGCTCGAGGTTGTCGATGGCCTGCGCCTGGCTGCTCAGCAGCACGCGGCGCACGCGCTCCAGCTGCTTGTCGAGCAGGGCGCCGAACAGCAGCATGCTCAGCGCCGGCAGGTAGGCGTAGAGGTAGTAGAAGCCGGCCGGCAGCGGGATCAGCCCGGCGCGGCTCAGCGGCACCAGCAGCATCAGCAGCAGCGCCATGCTCCAGCACAGCAGGTAGCCGGGCGCGTAGGGGCGACGCAGGCGCACGCCGAGGCTCATCAGCAGCAGCTGGTAGAGGCCGCTCAGCAGGATCAGCAGGTTCAGCGTCTGGTAGGTGCGCGGGTGTTCGAGCAGCAGGCCGCCCAGGCTGACCAGCAGGGTGGCGGCGAACAGCGCGTCGCGCAGCCAGCGCAGGCGGCCCAGTTCCAGGCGCAGGGCGCTGGCGATGAACAGCGAGCTGAAGAGCAGCATGCCGGCGGTGGACAGGTTGACCAGCCAGGGCTGCAGGCCCGGCCAGTGCCCGCCGAGCAGACCGACCAGGCCGTGCAGGCTGGCGTTGTACAGCGCCACGCACAGCGCGGTGAGGCTGAAGTAGGCCAGCTGGGGCTCGCGCAGGGTGCTGTACTTGATCAGGTAGAACAGTGCCAGGGCGAGCAGCGCGCCCACCAGCAGGCCGCTCTGCAACCAGCTGTGGGCGATCAGTTGCTGGCCCTGGGCGGCGCCGACCAGCTGCAGCGGCAGGTTGATCGCCGAATCGCTCTGTACCCGCAGCAGCAGGCTGTGCGGGCCCTGGCCGAGGCGCGGCAGGCTGAGGAGAAACTGCGGGTAGGGCTCGCCGCGTTCCGCGAAGGGGCGCCGGGCGCCGCTGTACAGCGGGCCGAGCGGCTGCGTGCCGGCGAACAGCCAGACCTCCAGGTCGTCGAGGAAGGTCTGCCCGACTATCAGCTGCAGGCGTTCGGCGGCCGGCGCCTGCAGCTGCACGGCGAGCCACCAGGCGCTGCGCGAATAGCCGATGCGTGCGCTGCCCTGCACCGGCTGGCCTTCGCTGGCGATACGCTGCAGCACCTCGGCGGCGCTCAGCTGGCCGCTCGGGTCTTCCAGCAGCAGGCTGCGTTCGACGGCCACCGGTCGCGCCAGGTCGGCGGTGCTCAGCTGCAGCAGCGGCAGCTCGCCAGCGGCCCGGGCCGCGAGGGTGCAGCTCAGGCACAGCAGAACCATCAGTGAGCGAAGCGGGTGAACCATCCAGGGCGCCTCAAGAGCAACTACGAGGGCGCCTGAATCCGGCGGATGCCGTCCAGTCACTGGAGCGGTCGGGCGCCGGAGGATTCTAACCGAGTGCTGGCGCGATGATTGCGCGGCGGGTCTCATCGGTTCAGGCTGGGCGACGAATGACCGCCGGCACCGGGCAAATGCCGCCCATGCTGTAACGAGGCACGCCAGACCTGCTCTAATGGCTGGCCGTCGCCGAGGACTTGTTGATGCACGCCATGCTGCCCCTGCTCGACCAGCTGGCCTTTCCGCCCATCCGTCGCGGTGTGCTGGAAGCGCTGCAGGTCAACCTGACTTACCGCTGCAACCAGCGCTGCCTGCATTGTCACGTCAACGCCGGGCCGACCCGCACCGAGGCCATGAGCGACGAGTGCCTGGCGGTGCTGCATCGGGTGATCGATGCCCATCCGGTGCACACCCTGGATCTCACCGGCGGCGCCCCGGAGCTGCACCCGCGCTTTCGCGAGATAGTGCGGCACGCGCGGCGCGAGGGCCTGCGGGTGATCGACCGCTGCAACCTGACCATACTCGGCGAGCCGGGCCAGGAAGACCTGGCCGAGTTCCTCGCCGGCGCCGGCGTCGAGGTCACCGCCTCGCTGCCCTGCTACTCGCGCGAGAACGTCGACCGCCAGCGCGGCGACGGGGTGTTCGCCGCCAGCATCGCCGGTCTCAGGCGGCTCAACGCCCTCGGCTACGGCCAACCCGGCAGCGGCCTGCTGCTCAACCTGGTGTACAACCCGCAGGGCCCCAGCCTGCCGCCGCCGCAGGCGGCGCTGGAGGCCGACTACAAGCGCCACCTGGCCGAGGACTTCGGCGTCCGCTTCGACCACCTGCTGTGCATCACCAACCAGCCCATCGCCCGCTTCGGCAGCACCCTGGTCAGCAAGGGCCAGTTCGCCGCCTATATGCAGCTGCTGCGCGACAGCTACCGGCCGGAGAATCTGGAGGGCCTGATGTGCCGCAGCCTGGTCAGCGTCGACTGGCAGGGCTACCTCTACGACTGCGACTTCAACCAGATGCTCGATCTGCCGCTGGCGTTGATCGGCCGTGAGCGTGCCCATCTGCGCGACCTGCTCGATGCGCGTCTGGACGGCAACCCCATCGTCAGCCGCGACCACTGCTTCGCCTGCACCGCCGGGCAGGGCTCCAGTTGCGGCGGTGCGCTGCATGACTAGGCCGTGCGCCGTGCGCACCCTACGAGACGCGCGGGAGGCGCTGACCGATGAATAGCCGCAAACTGGCCCTGATGGGCCTGATCCTGGCGCTGCTGGGCAGCTTCTTCGTCTTCGACCTCGGCCAGTACCTCAGCCTCGACGCGCTCAAGGCGCAGCAAGCCGCGCTGAATGCCCAAGTCGCCGCCCAGCCCTGGCAGGCCGCCGGACTGTTCTTTCTCGCCTATGTGCTGGTAACGGCGCTGTCCCTGCCGGGCGCGGCGCTGATGACCCTGCTCGGCGGCGCGCTATTCGGTCTGCTCGAAGGCTTGGTGCTGGTGTCCTTCGCCTCGACCCTGGGCGCCAGCCTGGCCATGCTCAGCAGCCGTTTCCTGCTGCGCGACTGGGTGCAGCAGCGCTTCGGCCGGCGTCTGGCCGGGATCGATGCCGGGGTCGAGCGCGAGGGGGCCTTCTACCTGTTCGCCCTGCGCCTGGTGCCGGTCTTCCCGTTCTTTCTGATCAACCTGGCCATGGGCCTGACCCGCCTGCCGCTGCGTACCTACTGGTGGGTCAGCCAGCTGGGCATGCTGCCCGGCACCCTGGTCTACGTGAACGCCGGGCGCGAGCTGGGCCAGCTGGAGTCGCTGGCCGGCATCCTCTCGCCGGGGTTGCTCGGCGCCTTCGTCCTGCTCGGCGTTTTCCCCTTGCTGGCCCGGCGTGCGCTCGATGTGCTCCAGGCGCGCCGGGTCTATGCCGGCTGGCACAAGCCCAAGCGCTTCGAGCGCAACCTGCTGGTGATCGGCGCCGGCGCCGGCGGCCTGGTCAGCGCCTACATCGCCGCGGCGGTCAACGCCAAGGTCGGCCTGATCGAGAAGCACCGGATGGGCGGCGACTGCCTGCACAGCGGCTGCGTGCCGTCCAAGGCGCTGCTGCGTTCGGCCAAGCTGGCTCATGAGCTGGGCCGCGCCGAGGCGCTGGGGATTCGCGGGGTGCAGGGCCAGGTGGATTTCGCCGCGGTGATGCAGCGCATCCAGAATGTGATCGCCGCCATCGAGCCGCACGATTCGGTCGAGCGCTACAGCGGCCTGGGCGTCGAGGTGATCCAGGGCCAGGCGAAACTGGTGTCGCCCTGGGCGGTGGAGGTGAACGGTGAGCGTATGACCGCACGCAGCATCGTCATCGCCGCCGGGGCGCGGCCGCGGGTGCCGGAGATTCCCGGCCTGGAGCAGGTGCGTAGCTATACCAGCGAGAGCATCTGGGGCCTGCGCCAGCAGCCGCGCTGGCTGCTGGTGCTGGGCGGCGGGCCGGTGGGCTGCGAGCTGGCCCAGGCCTTCCAGCGCCTGGGCAGCCAGGTGATCCTGCTGCAGCGCAATGCGCGCCTGCTGCCGCGCGAGGACGAGGACGCCAGCGCGCTGGTGCTGACCAGCCTGCGCGACGACGGTGTCGACGTGCGCCTGCGCCACGTGGTCGAGCGCTTCGAACTGGTCGAGGGTGAGCAGCGCGTGCTGGTGCGCGACTTAGGCAGCGGCGAGCAACGCAGCATCGCCTTCGACGCCGCGCTGCTGGCGCTCGGTCGCCAGCCCCATGTCGACGGCTATGGCGCCGAGGAACTGGGCCTGGCGCTGCGCCCCGACGGCAGCCTGGAAACCGACCAGTACCTGGCCACGCGCTTGCCCAATATCTACGCGGTGGGCGACGTCACCGGGCCCCACCAGTACACCCACGTTGCCGCGCACCAGGCCTGGTACGCCGCGGTCAACGCGCTGTTCGGCGGCCTCAAGCGCTTCAAGGTGGACTACCGCACCATCCCCCACTGCACCTTCACCGACCCCGAGGTGGCGCGGGTCGGCCTGAGCGAGCGCGAGGCGCAGGAGCAGGGCATCGCCTTCGAGCTGACTCGCTTTGGCCTCGACGACCTGGACCGGGCCATAGTCGACGACGTCGCCCGCGGCTATGTGAAGGTGCTGACCGAGCCGGGGCGCGACCGCATTCTCGGCGTGAGCATAGTCGGCGCCCAGGCCGGCGAGCTGCTCGCCGAGTACGTGCTGGCGATGAAGCACGGCCTCGGCCTGAACAAGATCCTCGGCACCACCCACAGCTACCCGACCCTGGCCGAGGCCAACAAATACGCGGCCGGGCAATGGAAGCGCGCCCATGCGCCGCAGGGGCTGCTGCGCTGGGTCGAGCGTTTTCACGCCTGGAGGCGCGGCTGATGCGGGCGCTGTGGCTCGCGCTGCTGTTGGTCGCGGCGCCGGCACTGGCGGAGAACCG
>NZ_AVOF01000233.1:0-5276 GCF_000465935.2 Pseudomonas sp. EGD-AK9 | reverse complement strand
GGCGGCCGGCTGCGTGGGCTGGGCCTGACGGGTCTGGTGGCTGGGCGCGGAGCCGAACGACTTGCCGCCGCCGAAGCGCTTGGCATGGGCCTCGAAGCTGAAGGTCAGGGCCAGGCACAGGACCATGGCGATACTGAGGAAACGCTGCATCACGGTTTTCTCTCTGGTGGAAAGGCGTGGCGGCATCTTGCCCGGCATGGGCGGCGATGACCAGTGACAGAATGTTTCCGGCTTTTGCTTTGCGCCGCGACGGTGCAGCATGGCGGTCGAGTCGAGCCTGTCCGGAGCCGCCACCTTGTATCAGCCGAAAGCCTTCGCCGTGAGTGATCTTGCCGCCCTGCACCAGTTGATCGAGCAGAGCCCGCTGGCGACCCTGGTCAGCCCGGGCGCAAACGGCCTGCAGGCCAGCCATCTGCCGTTGCTGCTGGTGGCGCAGGAGGGCGAGTTCGGCACCCTCTACGGTCATTTCGCCCGGGCCAACCCGCAATGGCGCGAGCTGAACGGCGACGCCGAGGCGCTGGCGATCTTTCAGGCCGGCGAGGCCTACGTCAGCCCCGGCTACTACCCGAGCAAGGCCGAGCACGGCAAGGTGGTGCCGACCTGGAACTACCAGGCGGTGCACGTGCGCGGCCGGCTCGAGGTATTCGACGAGCGCGAGCGCCTGCTCGATCTGGTCGGCCGCCTCAGCGCCCATCACGAGCGGGGGCGGGCGCAGCCCTGGGCGGTAAGCGATGCGCCGGCCGACTATATCGACGGCATGCTGCGCGCCATCGTCGGCTTCGCCCTGCCGATCCGGCGGATCGAGGGCGTGCGCAAGCTCAGCCAGAACAAGGGCGCCGCCGACTTCGCCGGCGTGCGTGAGGGTTTGGCGCAGTCCTCGCGGGCGGAGGAGCGGCGGATCGCCGAGGCGATGGCGGGTCTGAAGCGCTAGGCTGTCGCCGGGCCGCCCAGGCGGTGCGCATCACGGCCTTGTCGGGATTGCGCCCCGGTGTGCGGTTGCTCCTGTAGCCGGATGCAATCCGGGCCTGTGCACGAGGATTTCCGCGCCGCGCATGCGCGCCATTTCCCCTTCAGCGGCGCAGCAGCAGGGCCAGCGCGCCGCAGCGCAGCTGGCCGCGCAGGAAGGCGCGGAATTCGGCGGCGTCTTCCTCGGGGTGGCGCAGCCAGTGCACGAAGCTGCGCAGGTAGGCGCCGGTGAGCAGGGTCTCTTCGGCGATGCGGCGCAGGTGCAGGGTCTCCCGCCCGGCGGCCTCGCGCCACCACTGCACGGTGCGGCTGATGCGCATCAGGCCGAGCAGCTGCAGGTGGATATGCCCGGGCTCGAGCTTGTACAGCAGCATCTGCCCGGTCACCGCGCGGTGCGCGGCGAGGCTGTCGAGCCAGGCCAGCAGGCAGGCTTCCAGGCGCTGTTCGGCGTTCAGTTCGGCGAGGTCGGGCTGGCGTGCGCGGGCCAGCATGGCCAGGTCGGCGCGGTCGAACCAGGCTTCGACCAGGGCGTCCTTGTCGCGATAGTGCGGGGCGATGTCGTCCAGTCCGGCGCCGAGGGCGGCGGCCACTTCGAACAGGTGCAGGCGCTCCCAGCCGCAGACGTCGGCCAGCTGCAGGGCGCTGTCGAGGATGCGGGCGGGGGTGAGGGCGGCTTTCTTCATCGGTTCACCTCGCCTTCGAGTATGGCCGCGCCGCCGCCACCCAGGGCCTGAAACGACAAACGGAAGCCGAGGCTTCCGTTTGCGGGCATGTCATCCGGGCTACGCAGTTCGTAGGGTGGATCACGCTTCACCGATCCACCCTTTGCTGGATGTGGAAAGCGACAGCTACGCGCCCCGATCCACCCTACGCTTATCCGGCTGCGACGCTCGCCTCAGCGCCAGTTGTACAGTTCCTTCTCCGAGACCGAATGCATCGGCGCGGCGAGGGCCTGGAAGGCCTTCATCGAGGCCCAGATGCGGCCGTTCAGCTCGCTCTGCGCGGCCAGCTCGCCGAGCACCACATCGGCCTCGCGCTGCATGGCGTCGAGCACCTCGTCGGGGAAGCGCTTGAGCAGGGTGCCGCTCTTCTTCAGCTGATCCAGGGCCAGGGCATTGTGGTAGACGTAGTCGTCAAGCATGTCCTGGCTGGCGCCGCGGGCGGCCTCGGTGAGGATCGCCTGCAGGTCGGCTGGCAGGCTGTCCAGGGCCTTCTGGTTGACCAGCAGCTCGAGCACCGCCTGTGGTTCCTGCCAGCCCGGGTAGTAGTAGTACTTGGCCGCCTGCTGCAGGCCGAAGGCCTGGTCGT
Source organism: Pseudomonas sp. EGD-AK9 (assembly GCF_000465935.2). NCBI lineage: Bacteria > Pseudomonadati > Pseudomonadota > Gammaproteobacteria > Pseudomonadales > Pseudomonadaceae > Pseudomonas > Pseudomonas sp. EGD-AK9. Next base: position 3,002 of record NZ_AVOF01000233.1, on the reverse strand, counting down.
TGTAGGGGCTGACCCAGTCGGTGGCATCGATGGCGCCGGTCTGCAGGGCGGTGAACACCTCGCCGCCGGGGATGTTGACGGTGATCGCGCCGAGCTTGGCCAGCACCTCGCCGCCCAGGCCAGGGGTGCGGATCTTCAGGCCCTTGAGGTCGTCCAGCGAGTTGATTTCCTTGTTGAACCAGCCGCCCATCTGCATGCCGGTGTTGCCGACCACGAAGGGCTTCACCCCGTGCGGCGCATAGGCCTCGTCCCACAGCGCCTGGCCGCCGCCCTTGCTCAGCCAGGCATTCATTTCCAGGGTCGACAGGCCGAACGGCACCGAAGTGAAGAACTGCGCGGTGTTGACCTTGCCCTTCCAGTAGTACGCAGCGCCGTGGCCCAGCTCGGCGGTGCCACGCGACACGGCGTCGAACACCTCCAGCGGCGGCACCAGTTCGCCGCCGGCGTAGACCTTGATGGTCAGGCGGCCGTCGCTCATGGTCTTGACCCGCTCGGCCAGGCGCTCGGCGGCGGTGCCCAGGCCGGGGTAGTTCTTCGGCCAGGCGGTGACCATCTTCCACTGGTAGGTCTGCGCCGGGGCGGCGGCCTGCTCGCTGCCGGCCTGGTCGTCCTTGCAGCCGGCCAGGCCGAGGGCGGCCAGCAGGGCCGCGGTGGCGGTGAAGAGATGACGGCGATTCATCGGAGCTTCCTTATTGTGGGTTCTCAATCCCGTGGTCCGGAGGCGAATCGGGACGATGGTCAAAGCGCCTCCAGCTTGGCGTAGCTGAGCATCAGCCACTTGCTGCCTTCGCTTTCGAAATTCACCTGCACCCGCGCCTGCGCGCCGGCACCCTCGAAATTGAGGATGGTGCCCTCGCCGAACAGGCTGTGACGCACGCGCTGGCCCAGGTTGAAGGGGGTCTGCGGCACGGCGCTGCCGGCGAACAGGCTGCCACCGCCCATCGCACTGGTGCTCAGCGGGCGGCTGACACTGTTGCTCAGGCGCACTTCCTGAATCAGCGGTGCGGGGATTTCGCGGACGAAGCGCGACACCTTGTTGTAGGTCTCGCTACCGTACAGACGGCGGGTCTCGGCGTAGCTGATCACCAGCCGGTGCATGGCACGGGTAATGCCGACATAGGCCAGGCGGCGTTCTTCTTCCAGGCGGCCCGGTTCTTCCAGGCTCATCTTGTGCGGGAACAGACCCTCTTCCATGCCGACCAGGAACACCAGGGGGAATTCCAGGCCCTTGGCGCTGTGCAGGGTCATCAGCTGAATGCTGTCCTCGTTCTCGGCGGCCTGGGTGTCGCCGGCCTCCAGCGAGGCGTGGGTGAGGAAGGCCTGCAGCGGGGTCAGCTCCTCGTCTTCGTCGTTCTCGAAGGCGCGCGCGGCGCTGACCAGTTCTTCCAGGTTCTCCACCCGCGCCTGGCCCTTCTCGCCCTTTTCCGCCTGGTGATAGGCGATCAGCCCGCTCTGCTCGATGACGGTCTGGGTCATCAGGTGCAGGGGCATGGCCAGGACCTCCTCGGCCAGGGTCTCGATCAGCTCGATAAAGCCGGCCAGGGCAGCGGAGGCGCGCCCCGGCAAAGCCTTGCCCGCCAGCATCAGGCGAATCGCTTCCCACATGTGCACGTCGTGGGCGCGGGCGTACTCGCGAATGCTCTCGATGGTCTTCTCGCCGATGCCGCGCGCTGGCACGTTGACGATGCGCTCCAGCGCCGCGTCGTTGCCGCGGCCGTCGAGCAGGCGCAGGTAGGCCATGGCGTTCTTGATCTCGGCGCGCTCGAAGAAGCGCTGGCCGCCGTAGATGCGGTAGGGAATCTTCTCGCGCAGCAGCGCCTCTTCCAGCACCCGCGACTGGGCATTGGAGCGGTAGAGGATGGCGATCTCGCTGCGCTTGAGGCCTTCCTTGCGCAGCGCGTCCTCGATCGACTCGACCACGTAGCGCGCTTCGTCGTGCTCGTTGAACGCGGCGTACAGCGCCAGCGGCTCGCCGTCGTCGCCGTCGGTCCAGAGTTCCTTGCCCAGGCGCCCCTGGTTGTTGGCGATCAGCGCGTTGGCGGCCTTGAGGATACCGGCGGTGGAGCGGTAGTTCTGTTCCAGGCGGATCAGCTGGGTACCTTCGAAGTCGCTGGAGAACTGCTGGATGTTCTCGATCCGCGCGCCGCGCCAGCCGTAGATCGACTGGTCGTCGTCGCCCACCACCATCAGGCTGTCGCCGCCCTGGGCCAGCAGGCGCAGCCAGGCGTACTGCACGGCGTTGGTGTCCTGGAACTCGTCGACCAGGATATGGCGGAAGCGCCGCTGGTAGTGCTCGAGCAGGCCCGGCTTGTCGCGCCACAGGTCGAGGGCGCGCAGCAGCAGTTCGGAGAAATCGATCACCCCGGTGCGCGCGCAGGCCGCCTCGTAGGCCTCGTAGATGCCGCGCATGGTGGCCAGGAACAGGTCGCCGCCGGCCTGGATATGCTGGGGCCTTAACCCCTCATCTTTTTGCCCGTTGATAAACCACTGCGCCTGCTTGGCCGGCCAGCGCTGTTCGTCCAGGCCCAGTTCGCGGATCACCCGCTTGATCAGGCGCTGCTGGTCGTCGGAGTCGAGAATCTGGAAGTTCTCCGCCAGCCCGGCTTCCTGCCAGTGCGCGCGCAGCAGGCGATGGGCCAGGCCGTGGAAGGTGCCGACCCACATGCCGGCCGGGTTGTGGCCGAGCATCTGCTCGATGCGCGCGCGCATTTCGGCGGCGGCCTTGTTGGTGAAGGTCACCGACAGGATCGAATGGGGCGAGGCGCCCACCGCCTGGATCAGCCAGGCGATGCGGTGCACCAGCACGCGGGTCTTGCCGGAACCGGCGCCGGCCAGCACCAGTTGGCGCCCGAGCGGGGCGGCCACGGCCTGGACCTGGGCGTCGTTGAGAGAAGCGATCAGGAGTTCGGGGTCGTTTTGCATCGCGGCATTCTAGGGGGCGCGGCCACGTCGGGCAAACCGCGCGCGGCGCACGGCGGCAGCTGACGACCGGCGGGTCAGCG
>NZ_AVOF01000232.1:0-5295 GCF_000465935.2 Pseudomonas sp. EGD-AK9 | reverse complement strand
CGCCGGCCACGGAGGCGGCGACCCCGCCTGTGTCGCCGCCCGAAGGGGCGGCCCCCGACTACAACTACAGCGAGGAGCCGGCTGCGCCTGTCGAAGACAGCGCCGCCGCGGCACCCGAACAGCCGGCCAGTGAGCCGGCTGCTGTCGTTGCACCACCTGCTCCGGCCAAGGCGGTCGAACCGGCTGAGCCGGCCAAGCCGGAAGCGGCCAAGCCTGCCGCTCCTGCACCGACTCCGGCGCCGGCCCCGCAAAGCTTTATCGACGACCTGCTGGCCAACCCCATGACCCTGGGCCTGGCCGGTGGTGGCGCATTGCTGCTGCTGCTGGTCGGTCTGATGGCGCTGTCGCGGCGCAATGCCATGAAGGAAGCCGAGCTGCACGAAGAGCTGGCCGACGAAATGGCACAGGACGGCAGTTTCGCCGTCGACCTCGACATGCCGGAAGACAACTTCGCCGGTCTCGGCGACGAGGCCAAGCCGGCTGCGCCGGCCGCTGCTGGCGAAGAGCGGGTGACCGCGCAAACCGGCGATGCCCTGGGCGAAGCCGATATCTATATCGCCTACGGCCGTTTCAATCAGGCCGCCGAGTTGCTGCAGAACGCCATCAACGACGAGCCGCAGCGCAGCGATCTGCGTCTGAAACTGATGGAAGTCTATGCCGAGCTGGGCGACCGCGAAGGCTTCGCCCGTCAGGACAACGAACTGCGCGAGATCGGCGGCGTCAATGCCGAGGCCGAGCAGCTGAAAGCCAAGTACCCGGCCATAGCCGCCTTCGTCGGCGCCGGCGGCGTTGCCGCGGCGAGCGCCGCTGACGACCTGGGCGACTTCAGCCTCGACGACCTGAGCCTGGACGAGCCGAGCAGCGAAGCGCCGGTTGCCGCCGGCGGCGACCTGGACGATGCCTTCGATCTGAGCCTGGACGAACTGGAGGCGGACTTGGATCGCGACATGCAGGCCGCGCAGGGGGACGCTGGCAGTCTGTCGCTGGATGACGACCTGGACTTCGGTCTGGTCGACGAGCCGGCGACGGCAGCGGCCAGTGACGATCTGGATTTCGACCTGGCCCTGGGCGACGACAAGGTCGAGCTGTCGCAGCCTGGCGACGACCTCGGCGAGTTCAGCCTGGATCTGGACGAGTCCGCCCCGGCGACTGCCGACGAGGCCGACGATTTCCTCCTCAGCCTCGACGAAGACAGCGTGCCGGCAGCTGCCGAGCCCGCCGACGAGCTGGCCGAGCTGAGCCTGGATCTGCCGGAAGAAAGCGCCGCCGCCGATCTCGAACTGCCGGCGGATTTCGATCTGTCCCTCGGCGAGGAGCTGCAGGCGCAGCCCGAGGTCGAGGCCGATAGCTTCGCCGCGCAACTGGATGAGGTGACCGCCGAGCTGGATCAGTTGGCCGGTAGCCTGGAGCAGCCGGAAGAGGAGCTGCTGCAGCCGGTCGACAGCCTGGCCGGCGAGCTGGATGGCGACGACGACTTCGATTTCCTCTCCGGCACCGATGAAACCGCGACCAAGCTGGATCTGGCGCGCGCCTATATCGACATGGGCGACACCGAAGGCGCTCGCGACATCCTCGACGAAGTGGTCGCCGAGGGCAGCGAGACCCAGCAACAGGAAGCCCGTGAGATGATTGCCAAGCTGGTTTGATGGATTACATGTCTGACGCAGTACCTGCCGCGGCCGCCGAAATGGCGGCCGCTGGCTTTTCCAGAATCGCCCTAGGTCTCGAGTACAAGGGCACGCGCTATCGCGGTTTCCAGCGCCAGAGCGGCAAGGTGGCATCGATCCAGGGCAGCCTGGAGCAGGCGCTGTCCAAGGTTGCCGGCGGCGAACCGGTGAGCATCCTCTGCGCCGGGCGCACCGATGCCTCGGTGCACGCCAGCGGCCAGGTGGTGCATTTCGATACGGCCGTCGAGCGCCCGCTGCACGCCTGGATCATGGGCGCCAACATGAACCTGCCCAAGGACATCAGCGTGACCTGGGCGCAGGTGATGCCGGCGCATTTTCATGCGCGCTTTTCGGCCATGGCGCGGCGCTACCGCTACGTGATCTACAACGACCCGATTCGCCCGGCGCATATGGCCGAGGAAGTCACCTGGAACCATCGGCCGCTGGATGTCCGGCGCATGCAGGAGGCCGCCCGGGTGCTGGTCGGCACTCACGATTTCAGCGCTTTCCGCGCCACCCAGTGTCAGGCCAAGTCGCCGATCAAGACGGTGCATCACCTGCAGGTGATCGAGCACGGCCGCTTCATCGTTCTCGATATCCGCGCCAACGCCTTCCTTCATCACATGGTGCGCAACATCGCCGGCGTGCTGATGGCCATCGGCGCAGGCGAGCGGCCGGTGGAGTGGGCGCGCGAGGTACTGGAACGCGGCGAGCGTCGCACCGGCGGGGTGACCGCGCATCCCTACGGCCTGTATCTGGTGCAGGTGGAGTATCCGGACGAGTTCCAGTTGCCGCAGCGTTACCTCGGCCCGCATTTCCTGTCCGCCCTGGCGGACGTGCGGCAGGTCTAGGCCTTTGCTACCATCCAGCGCTTTGCAGCAGGGGAGTACGCCCGTGTCAGTCGTGCGCAGCAAGATCTGCGGCATCACCCGCATCGAGGACGCCCTGGCGGCGGTGGCGGCAGGGGCCGATGCCATCGGCCTGGTGTTCTATGCGAAAAGTCCGCGGGCGGTAAGCGTCGAGCAGGCGGCTGCGATCCTGCAGGCGCTGCCGCCGTTCGTCACCAGCGTCGGGCTGTTCGTCGATATGCAGCGCGCCGAGTTGCAGGCGTTGTTGCAACGCCTGCCGCTGGATCTGCTGCAGTTTCACGGTGACGAGTCGCCGGCCGACTGCGAGGGGCATGGCCGTCCCTACATCAAGGCCCTGCGAGTGCGCCCCGGCGAGGACGTGGTGGCGGCGATGGCGCCCTACGCCGGTGCGCGCGGCATCCTGCTGGACACCTTCGTCGAGGGCGTGCCCGGCGGCACCGGCGCCACCTTCGACTGGTCGCTGGTACCGCGCCAGGCCGCCAAGCCGATCATCCTCGCCGGCGGCCTGGAGGCGGGCAACGTCGCGGCGGCGATCCGCCAGGTGCGGCCCTATGCGGTGGATGTCAGCGGCGGCGTCGAGGCGAGCAAAGGCATAAAGGATGCAGGCAAGATTCGCGCGTTCGTGCAGGCGGTGCGTGACGCCGGATGTGACGACGCCTGAGGCGCGGCCGTCCATTAGCCTGTCACGCCGCCAATGGCGGTGGAAACGAATTGCTGGCGGTGGGCGCCCACAGGTGAGCCGCCCCACCCGAACCAACGGTTATGGAGAAATGACAGCATGAGCAACTGGTTGGTAGACAAACTCATCCCCTCGATCATGCGTTCCGAGGTGAAAAAGAGCTCGGTGCCCGAGGGGCTGTGGCACAAATGTCCGTCCTGCGAAGCCGTGCTCTATCGTCCCGAGCTGGAAAAGACCCTCGACGTCTGCCCCAAGTGCAACCACCACATGCGCATCGGCGCGCGCGCCCGTCTCGACCTGTTCCTCGATGCCGATGGCCGCGAGGAAATCGGCGCCGAGCTGGAGCCGGTGGACCGCCTGAAGTTCCGCGACAGCAAGAAGTACAAGGATCGCCTGGCCGCCGCGCAGAAGCAGACCGGCGAGAAGGACGCGCTGATCGCCATGCGCGGAACCCTCGAAGGCATGCCGATCGCCGTATGCGCCTTCGAATTTTCCTTCATGGGCGGCTCCATGGGCGCCATCGTCGGCGAGCGTTTCGTCCAGGCTGCCAACGTTGCCCTGGAGCAGCGTTGCCCGCTGGTGTGCTTCTCCGCCTCCGGCGGTGCGCGCATGCAGGAGGCGCTGATCTCGCTGATGCAGATGGCCAAGACCTCGGCCGCCCTGGCGCGTCTGCGCGAAGAGGGCCTGCCGTTCATCTCCGTGCTGACCGACCCGGTCTACGGCGGCGTCTCCGCCAGCCTGGCCATGCTCGGCGACGTGATCGTGGCCGAGCCCAAGGCGCTGATCGGCTTCGCCGGCCCGCGGGTGATCGAGCAGACCGTGCGCGAGAAGCTGCCGGAAGGCTTCCAGCGCAGCGAATTCCTGCTGGAGCACGGCGCCATCGACATGATCATCCCGCGTGCCGAGCTGCGTCCGCGTCTGGCGCGCCTGCTCGCGCAGCTGATGAATCGCCCCTCTCCGGTTGCCCTGCCGGCCACTGCATGACCGAGCGTAGCCTGGGCGACTGGCTCGCCTACCTCGAGCAGCTGCATCCCTCGGCCATCGACATGGGCCTGGAGCGCTCGCGCGAGGTGGCGCAGCGCCTCGGCCTGGGCAAGCCGGCGCCGCTGGTGATCACCGTGACCGGCACCAACGGCAAGGGCTCCACCTGCGCCTTCGTCGCCAGCCTGCTGCGTGCGCAGGGGCGCCGGGTCGGCGTCTACAGTTCGCCGCATCTGCTGCGTTACAACGAGCGGGTGGTCATCGATGGCCGCGAGGCCAGCGACGCCGAGCTGTGCCAGGCCTTCGCCGCAGTCGAGGCGGCGCGCGGCGAAACCTCCCTGACCTATTTCGAAATGGGTACCCTGGCGGCCTTCTGGCTGTTCGAGCGCGCGGCGCTGGATGCCGTGGTGCTGGAGGTCGGCCTGGGCGGCCGGCTGGATGCGGTGAATCTGGTGGATGCCGACCTGGCACTGGTCACCAGCATCGGTCTGGATCATGCCGACTGGCTGGGCGACACACGCGAGTCGGTGGCCTACGAGAAGGCCGGCATCCTGCGCGCCGGCAAGCCCGCGCTGTGCGGCGATCTCGACCCGCCGCAGCCGCTGCTCGATCAGGTGGCGCGGCTGGATGCGCCGTTCTTTCTGCGCGGCCGCGATTACGACCTGAGTATCGGCGCGCAGGCTTGGTCCTGGTACGGCCTCGATGCGCGTGGGCAGGTGCTGCGCCTGGAACAGCTGCCGCTGCTCGATCTGCCGATGGAAAATGCCGCCCTGGCGCTGCAGGCCTATGCCTTGCTGGAGCTGCCCTGGGATGCCGCGCAGATCGCCCAGGCGCTGGCGGCGACGCGGGTTACCGGGCGTCTGGACCGGCGCACGCTGGATTGGCGAGGCAAGTCACTCACACTGTTGCTCGATGTTGGGCATAATCCCCATGCCGCCGAATACTTGGCGCAGCGTCTGCAAGCCCGGCCGCCGATTGGGCACCGTTGGGCGGTGTTCGGTCTGTTGGCCGACAAGGACCTGCCCGGGGTGGTGGCGCCGCTGCTCGATCAGGTTGCCGGCTGGGCCGTGGCGCCGCTGGCTACGCCGCGTTCGCGCCC
>NZ_AVOF01000231.1:0-5308 GCF_000465935.2 Pseudomonas sp. EGD-AK9 | reverse complement strand
CGGTGTCGCGGCTGCAGCTGGCGCTGATCAGCGAGGGCGCGCGCATCCGTACCGCGCTCGGCCTGCTCGGCGACCAAGCCACGCGCACCGCCCGCCAGGCTTCGCAGAACGGCCAGCTGGTGCAGCAGGCCGAGCGGGCGTTGCAGGCGCAGCGGGTCGAGGCCGACATGGCCGCCACCGCCATGCAGCAGATGGCCGCCTCGATCAACCAGGTCGCCGTACACGTGCAGCAAACCGCCGTCGAGGCGCGCCAGGTCAATCGGCTGTCGCAAGGCGGCAGCAGCCAGGCCCGGCAGAGTCGCGCGGTGGTCGAGAAGCTGGCGCATACGGTGGACGGCATCAGTGCCTCGGTGGCCGGGCTGGCCGGCGAGGCGCAGTCGATCCAGCAGGCGGCCAACATGATTCGCAGCATCGCCGAACAGACCAATCTGCTGGCCCTCAACGCGGCCATCGAGGCGGCCCGCGCCGGCGAGCAGGGCCGCGGCTTTGCCGTGGTGGCCGACGAGGTGCGGGCACTGGCGTCGAAGACCCAGGAGTCCACCGAGGCGATCCAGGGCATCATCGCCAGCCTGCAGCAGGTGGCGGCCCAGGCGGTGCAGATCGCCCGCCAGGGCAGCGAGGAAGCGCGGGCCGGGGTGGCCTGGGTGAGCGAAACCGAACAGGCGCTGGACGCCATCACCACCGCCGTCGAGCGCATCCACCAGATGGCCGAGCAGATGGCCGCCGCCGCCGAGCAGCAGAATCTGGTGGCCGAGGACGTTTCCCGGCAGATCAGCAACATCTCCACGGCCGCCGAGCAGAATGCCGAGGTCACCGCGCGCTCCGCGCACCTGGGCGGCGAGCTGGAGGCCACCGCGCACGCCCTGCATGCCCTGGTCGCGCGCTTCGATACCTGAGCCGCCGTCGCCGCGGCACTCTCAACCCCCGTTCGTGAGACTGGCGCGCGCCGAGAATGGCGGGCGTCCGGCCAGGCTGCGCGGCGCCGTTGCCGGCCTGGGAACGGCCCGGGAACGGCGGCTGGGAAACGGCTTTTCGGGAGGCTGTGCGGCGGCGTTCGAAGGGGCATTTCGCCCCTGTCATCAAATGAGAAATGGCTGACGCCAAATGTGAAGCGGGGTAGGTGGGGGCTCTTTACTGTTGTCTGCAACGACCATCCGGCTACCTGTAAAGCCGGAGCCAACTGCAAAGGTGTCGATGTGGAAAAGCTGCAAACCCATGCCACGGTGCTGATCGTTCCCGGTCTGCGCGAACACGTGCCGCAACACTGGCAAACCCTGCTGGAAGCCAAGCTGAGCAAGGTGCGTTCGGTTGCCCCGCTGCAGGCTGACAAGCTCAGCTGTGCCGCCCGGGTCGAGGCCATCCAGCGCGAGCTGGAGCAGATCGAGGGCCCGGTGATCCTGGTCGCCCACAGCGCCGGCGTGCTTATGGTGGCGCACTGGGCGGCCCGCTACAGCCGCCCGATCCAGGGCGCCCTGCTGGCCACCCCGCCGGACCTGCAGGCCAGCTGGCCGCAGGGCTATCCGACGCCGGACAGCCTGCGCGCGCATGGCTGGGATCCGCTGCCGGACGGCCGCCTGCCCTTTCCCAGCATCGTCGCCGCGAGCAGCAACGACTACCTGGCCAGCCTGGAAGCCGCCTGCCATCTGGCCGAGGCCTGGGGCAGCCAACTGGTCAATCTCGGCGCGGTCGGCCACCTCAACCCGGCTTCGGGTTACGGCGAGTGGGAGCGGGCCGAGGCCTTCATTCGCGAACTGGATTGTTGAGGCGCGCGGCTCCCCGGAGCCGCGTCGCCCAGCGCTGCCGCCAGCCGCCGGCTGAGCCGCAGCATGAGAACTCGCACCCTTGCTATACCGGATGTGAGCCGTTGTTAGAGCCACAAACACAACAAGCGGAGACAACGCATGTACAACAATAAGAATCACGCTACTCGGCCCTTGCGGCGCAGCCTGCTGGCCACGGCGATCCTCGCCGCTTCCATGCCGGCCGCCCATGCCGTCGAAGTCGACCTGGGCAGCGAGGACTGGGCCGTACGCTTCGACAACACGGTCAAGTACAACTACGGCGTACGCACCGAGAGCGCCGATAAGCGCATGCTGGCCACGCCGAACAACAACGACGGCGACTACAACTTCCGCAAGGCCGGCACCAACATCACCAACCGCGTCGACCTGCTCACCGAGCTCGACGTGGTCTACCAGAACCGCATGGGTTTTCGCGTCAGTGCCGCCAGCTGGTACGACAAGGCCTACGACAACACCGGCTCCAACTCCAACCCCTTCGTCAACGGCAACGACGCGGCCAGCGGCATGACCACCCAGCACCCGCTGGTCGGCCCCTTTGCCAGCGCCGACGGCCTGGGCAACGGCAATCCGCACCTGAGCCGCTACGCCAAGCGCTACTACAGCGGCCCGTCCGGCGAGATCCTCGACGCCTTCGTGTTCTACAGCACCGAGGTCGGCGAGGAGTCGCTGCTGAGCGTCAAGGCCGGCCAGCACAACGTGTTCTGGGGCGAGACCATTCTCAACCCGGTGCACTCGCTGAGCTACGGCCAGTCCGGCCTGGACCTGGCCAAGCTGGCCGCCTCGCCGGGCACCGAGGCCAAGGAGCTGTTCATGCCGCGCAACCAGCTCTCCACCAGCTTCACCCTGAACTCCGAGTGGACCTTCGGCGCGCAGTATTTCTTCGACTGGGACGCCGCCCGCCTGCCCGAGGCCGGCACTTACTACGGCACCTCCGACCTGCTCGGCGAGGGTGCGCAGTCCTTCCTGCTCGGCCACACCGCGACGCCACCGGGCTTCCTCGGTCAGGACGCGCTGACCAACGTGCGCCGCGGCGACGACAACACGCCGAACGACAGCGGCGACTGGGGGCTGATGGCCAAGTGGGCGCCGGAGTGGCTGGACGGCACCCTGGGTTTCTACTACCGCCGGACCTCCGACATCCTGCCGCAGGCGGTGCTGGATGCGCGCTCGCTGTCGCTGACCCAGGGCAGCTGCGTGGTGGCGCCGGGCGGCGTGGTCAGCGTACCGGCCACCGGCGTCTGCCGCCTGGTCGATTCCCTGGCCGGCACCAGCTACAACCTGTCCTACGGCGACGACATCGACATCTACGGCCTGAGCCTGTCCAAGGAGTTCGCCGGGGTCAGCGTCGGCAGCGACCTGAACATCCGCAAGAACATGCCGCTGTCCAGCATCCCGGCCATCGTCAGCGCCACCGGCCCGGCCGGGCTGGCCGCCGGCCTGGGGGCGCTGCCGCCGCGCAGCGCCGGTTCCGGCGTGGTCACCGACCTGCCGGGCGAGGGCGACAGCATGGCCGCCACCGGCGACACCCTGCACTGGACCCTCAACGGTCTGCTGGCCATCGCCGAGACGCCGCTGTTCGACGCCGCGACGCTGCTGGGCGAGCTGTACTACAGCAACCTGCTGAGCCTCGATAGCAAGAACGAGGCGCTGTACAAGGGCAAGGACACCTACCGCGGCATCGACAAGCCGACCCGCGACAACTGGGGCCTGGCGGTCAACTTCACGCCGACCTGGTACCAGGTGTTCCCGGGCGTGGATCTGTCCGCGCCGATGTCGATCAACGTCGGTCTCGACGGCGTCTCGCCGGTGGTCGCCGGCGGCGCCGAGGACACCGGCAACTACGCGGTGGGCGTGAGCGCGGCCATCTACAACCAGTACTACGTCGACCTCAAGTACGTCGACTCCTTCGGCGATTCGGCCAAGTGCGAGAACGGCGCGACCGATGGCGCGACCCCCAACGCCCTGGACGGTACCGAGCGTTACACCTGCTACGCCGGCGGCTATGCCTCCTTCTCCGGCGGTGGGGCCACCGGCGAAGACCGGGGTGCGCTCTATCTGACTTTCAAGACCACCTTCTGATCTATGAATTGCCCAGCTTACGAGCAGGAGTACACCCAATGAAATTCGTGAAAACCCTACTGGCTGCCTCTCTGGCGCTGGTCGTTGCGCAGGCCCAGGCCGCGGTATCCGCTGACGAGGCCGCCAAGCTCGGCCAGACCCTGACCCTGGTCGGTGCCGAAAAGGCCGGCAATGCCGACGGCTCCATCCCGGCTTTCGAGGGCGGCCTGAACACCGCCCCGGCAGGCTTCAAGAACGGCGACACCGTGCGCCCCGATCCCTTCGCCGGCGAGCAGCCGCTGCTGGTGATCGACGGCAAGAACGCCGATCAGTACAAGGACCAGCTGACCGCCGTGACCTACGAACTGGCCAAGCGCTACCCGAGCTTCCGCGCCGAGGTCTACCCCAGCCACCGTACCGCGACCATGCCCCAGGCGCTGCTGGACAACACGCTGAAGAACGCCACCGGGGCCAAGTCGCTGGAAGGCGGCAACGCCATCGAGAACGTGCTGCCGGGCATTCCCTTCCCGATTCCGCAGTCCGGCGCCGAGGCCATGTGGAACCACCTGCTGCGCTTCCAGGGCGCCGGTTACACCACCAAGTACGACTCCTGGAACGTCGATGCCGCCGGCGTCGCCACCCTGGCCACCACCGGCACCGCGTTCAACGCCTTCCCCATCTACGAAGACACGAACAAGGTGATCGACGCCAGGGACACCTACTTCCAGACCAAGCTGTACTACAGCGGCCCGGCCCGCCGCGCCGGCGAATCGCTGATGCTCAAGGACGCCGCCAACCCGCTGGAGCAACCGCGCCGCGCCTGGCAGTACCTGCCCGGCGTGCGTCGGGTCAAGCTGGCGCCGAACCTGGCCTACGACACGCCGAACCCGGGTACCGCCGGCTCCGGCACCTACGACGACATCTACGTGTTCAACGGCGCGCTGGATCGCTACGACTGGAAACTGGTCGGCAAGCAGGAAATGTTCGTGCCCTACAACACCTACAAGCTCACCTATATCAAGGACCCCAAGCAGCTGACCACGCCCAATCACCTGGCGCCGGAGTTCGTGCGCTGGGAGAAGCACCGCGTGTGGGTGGTCGAGGGCACGCTGAAGGCCGGCGCCCGCCACATCTATGCCAAGCGCCGCTTCTACCTCGACGAGGACAGCTGGAACGCCCTGGCCTCCGATCAGTACGACGCCGGTGGCCAGCTGTACCGCGGCTCCTTCAGCTTCCTGACCCAGAGCTACGACGTCGCTACGCCGAACACAGCGCCCCACGTCATCTACGACCTGATCGGCGGCAGCTACAACGTCAACGGCGTGGTCGGCCCGTACGGCGGCATCAAGTACATCGAGCCCCTGTCCAAGGCCCAGTGGTCGCCCGAGGCGCTGGCCGGCGCCGGTATCCGCTGAGGGTCGCCGGCCGGGCAGGGCCCGGCCGGCGCT
>NZ_AVOF01000230.1:0-5387 GCF_000465935.2 Pseudomonas sp. EGD-AK9 | reverse complement strand
CCAGGCGCTGGCATTCGGCGATATGCGCCTCGAGCGCGTGCAGGCGCTCGCCGAGCAGTTCGCGCACCTCGGCGCAGGGCTCGGCGCCGCTGTCGGCGCGGGCGAGGATGGCCTGTACGTCCTTGAGGCTGAAGCCCAGGCGGCGGGCGCGGGCGATAAAGCGCAGGCGCTTGAGGTCCTCGGCGGCGTAGAGCTGGTAGCCGTTGTGCGGATCGCGCCGCGGTTTGAGCAGGCCTAGGTCGGTGTAGTGGCGCACGGTATCGCCGCTGACGGCGGCGGCCTTGGCCAGTTGGGCGACGCGCATGCTGCACTCCTTCTGCTGGCGAGAGGCCGTCAGCATAAAACCGCGGGGCGGCCCCGCGGTCAACGGGTTTATCCCGCTGCTCGGCGGCCTGTCATTCGGCAATCTTCAGCTTGCGCGACTCGTGATAGAAGTAGCGCAGCTTCTCGTACTCGAACGGCGAGTTGAGCTGGCCGTAGCGGAAGCTGGTGTGCGCCCGCTCGTCCACCGCGCGCAGCGCCGTGATGCCGGGGTTGCGGCTGCTGGCGTCGGCCACGTCGAGGTAGTTGACCGCGCTTTCCAGGCTGTAGTCCGCCACCAGCCCGCCGGTGTCGCGCAGGTTGGAGGGGCCGAGCAGCGGCAGCATCAGGTAGGGGCCGGCCGGCATGCCGTAGTGGCCGAGGGTCTGGCCGAAGTCTTCGCGCAGCCGGGGCAGGCCCATCCGGCTGGCCGGGTCCCAGATGCCGCCGATGCCGAGGATGGTGTTGAACAGCAGCCGCGCGGTGCTGTTCATCGCCCGCTGGCCCTTGAGCTGCAGCAGGCTGTTGGCCAGGGTCGGCACTTCGCCGAGGTTGCTGAAGAAGTTGTGGATGCCGCTTTCCACCAGGTTCGGGGTGACGTAGCGGTAGCCGTCCACCAGCGGCAGGAACACCCACTGATCGAAGCGGTAGTTGAAGTGGTAGACGCGGCGGTTCCACGACTCCAGCGGGTCGTACACCTGCAGGGCGTCGTTGGAGGCGCGTTCGAACTCCTGCTGATCCAGCCCCGGGTTGAAACGCAGGTGCTGCAGCGGGTTGGTGAAGCCGTCGGGGTCGGCGTGGTGTTCGGCCAAGGCCGGCCCGCTGCCCAGCAGCAGGGCGATCAGAATCCAGTGCTTAGCCACGGAAGAACTCCAGCATGGCGTCGCTGTTGACGCGGTAGTTGAGGTTGCCGCAGTGCCCGCCGCGCGGGTACAGGGTCAGGCGCTCGCCGAAGGCGCGGCGCAGGAAGCCGATGTCGCCGGGGCCGAGGATCAGATCGTCGGCGTTGTGCATCACCGCCACCTTGTCGCTGCCCTTGAGGTAGTCCTCCAGCGCGTAGAGGCTGGCCGCATCGATCAGCTGGTTGAGGCTGCCGCCGTCGTAGCGGGCGCGCCACATCGGCACCAGCTGTTCGGCGATGTAGCAGTCGAAGTCGCAGCGCAGCGCCAGCTGGAAGAAGGGGGTGAGGCTGGTGCCCTCGCTGATGCGATAGCCCTGCGGGGTGATCAGGCCGCGGCGGTTGAGCAGGTCCGAGCTGAACACTATGTCGGCGGCGGCGAAGCGGAATACCGTGCCGATGAGCATGGCCATCTGCTCGTCGGAGAGCTTCTCCTTGGACTGCTGGAAGTCGTAGAGCATGGCCTCGTTGATATCCAGGTAACCCTTCTCGTTGAAGTAGCGGGTCAGCTTGCCGAGCACCAGGTCGTAGAAGTTGGTGCTGTTGTCGATACCCTCGACCTGGGTCTGCACCAGGCGGTCGAGGTTGGTGATCGAGGTGTAGAGGTTGACCGGCGGGTTGAGCAGTAGTACGCGCTTGAAGTCGAAGGCGCGGCGGGTTTCGTCGAGCCGGCTGACGAAGGCGGCGTGCAGGCCGCCGAGGCTGTAGCCGGTGAGGTGGAACTCGCTGACCTCGAGCTTGGGGTGCTGGGCGCGCACCGCCTGCATGGCGCGGTACAGGTCGTCGGCATCGTCCGGGGTGTAGCCCGGGGTGGCGAAGCGCGAGGCGGCGGCCATGAAGTCGTAGCTGGTCGGCGACGACAGCTGCACCACATGGAAGCCGGCGCCGTAGAACAGCTTCTTCAGGTATTCCGGGGTGCCGCTGGAATAGTGCGCACCGGTGCCGGCGATGATGAAGATCAGCGGCGCACGACCCTTCTGCTGGGCCAGCCGGTACTGCAGCTTGGTCACCGGCCAGAAGTTCTCCAGCAGCTCGAACTCGCGATCCGGACGGATGCGCACGGCGTAGTCGCGCTGATCGATGGCGTCGTCGGCCGGCAACGCCGGGCGCAGCTGCGGCGGGGTGGTGGCGATGGTCGCCTCGAACGGGTTGGCCAGCGGAAAGCCGTAGCTTTCGGCGTCCACGTCCGCCGCTGCGGCGGACGCACAGAAGACCAGGCCGCCGAGCAGGGCGGCGAGTCGGGCAAGGCTGGGCATGTGGCAAGTCCCTTTTAGGAAGAGAACGTCTCGATTGAACAGCCCGCTTATGACAGCAACAGCTGGGGCAAAGTGCCAGAACCGCGGTTTATCGAGGCTGTCCGGCCAGCGCGTCCAGCGCCTCGCCGGTCAGCCGGTAGACGGTCCAGTCGTCCTGCGGCGTGGCCCCCAGACCTTCGTAGAAGCCGATGGCCGGCGTGTTCCAGTCCAGCACCGACCACTCCAGGCGGCCGCAGCCGCGATTCACCGCCAGGCGTGCCAGCTCGGCTAGCAGCGCCTTGCCGAGGCCGGCGCCGCGGGCGGCGGGACGCACGTAGAGGTCTTCCAGGTACAGTCCGGGACGGCCGAGGAAGGTGGAGTAGTTGTGGAAGAACAGGGCGAAGCCGGCGGCCTCGCCGTCCACCTCGCCGATCAGCACTTCGGCGAAGGGGCGCGGGCCGAACAGGTGTTCGGTCATCTGCAGCGGATCGGCGACCACCTGGTGGCTGAGCCGTTCGTACTCGGCCAGTTCCTGGATGAAGTCGAGAATCAGCGAAATATCGGCGGGTTGCGCGGGGCGCAGGCTCAGCTTGGACATGGCGGCTCCTTGTGGATGCTGCCGAGTATGCCGCGGGTGCCCAGGGCTCTGGCAAGTCGCCGATCAGACGTGGTGATGCAGCCAGGCATGCCTGGGAATGGCCGACTCGCGCTTCTTCGCCTCCAGGCGCGCCCAGAACTTCTCGTGGAAGTAGAAGCCCACCGAGTTGCACAGCGGCTCGACCGCCGCCACCAGGCCGCTGACCGCGACGCTGCCGGTCAGCGCGTAGGCCACGCCGAAGGCGATGCAGAAGTGCATGATGGTGAAGGTCAGGGTCTTGAGCATGCTGCACCTCGATGAGAATCGTTTCGCGTCGAGAGCAAGGCTAGTCTCCCTGTGCAGCCGGGGGAAATGCGGGCTGTGCATGGCTTCGATAGTCGAAGTGCATGAGTAGGATGCTCTGGAGAGTTTTGCTCTATTTGTCTCGCGGCGCCGCGCCCTGCCAAAGAGGCGCGCGCCATTGACAGGAGGTGGTTGCATGCCGGTCCGCGATCGCCCTGGCTCCACCGTGGCGCCGCCGCGGGTGGTGAGCTGATGCTGCTGCGCCTGGCCGCCGATGCGCTGGTGCTGCTGCACCTGGCCTTTATCCTCTTCGTGCTGGGCGGCGGCCTGTTGCTGCTGCGTTGGCCGCGCTTGGTCTGGTTGCACCTGCCGGCAGTGGCCTGGGGCGCGGTGGTGGAGTTGTGCCACCTGCTGTGCCCGCTGACGCCCTGGGAGAACCAGTTGCGCCGCGCGGCGGGGCAGGCCGGTTACGACGGCGGCTTCGTCGAACACTACCTGATCCCGCTGATCTACCCGGCCGTACTGACGCCGCAGATCCAGCTGTGGCTCGGCGCACTGGTGCTGCTGGTCAACGGCGCGGTGTACGGCTGGCTGCTGTGGCGCTGGAGATGCAGGCCGTAGCGCCGATTTGCCCTGCCTATTCATAAGCCTGATGAAGGGCTGGCGGCACTATTTCCTTCGCTACACTGCCAGCCATTCCAACCGGACATTGAAAGGCAGGCCCGCTATGCAAAACCGCATGATGATTACTGGCGCCGGTTCCGGCCTGGGGCGCGAGATCGCCCTGCGCTGGGCGCGCGATGGCTGGCGTCTGGCCCTGGCCGACGTCAACGAGGCCGGCCTGGCCGAGACCCTCAAGCTGGTGCGCGAGGCCGGCGGCGACGGTTTCACCCGCCGCTGCGACGTGCGCGACTACAGCCAGCTGACCGCGCTGGCGCAGGCCTGCGAAGAGCAGTTCGGCGGCATCGACATCATCGTCAACAACGCCGGGGTGGCGTCCGGCGGCTTCTTCAGCGAGCTGTCGCTGGAGGACTGGGACTGGCAGATCGCGATCAACCTGATGGGCGTGGTCAAGGGTTGCAAGGCCTTCCTGCCGTTGCTGGAGCAGAGCAAGGGCAAGATCGTCAACATCGCCTCGATGGCGGCGCTGATGCAGGGGCCGGCGATGAGCAACTACAACGTGGCCAAGGCCGGCGTGGTGGCGCTGTCGGAAAGCCTGCTGATCGAGCTGCGTCAGCAGGAGATCGGCGTGCACGTGGTCTGCCCGTCGTTCTTCCAGACCAACCTGCTGGACTCCTTCCGCGGTCCGACCCCGGCGATGAAGGCGCAGGTCGGCAAGCTGCTGGAAAGCTCGCCGATCAGTGCGGCGGATATAGCCGAGTACATCCACGCCGAGCTGGCCAAGGGCAGCTTCATGATCCTGCCGCACGAGATGGGCCGCATGGCCTGGGCGCTCAAGCAGAAGAACCCGCAGGCGCTCTACGACGAGATGGCCAACATGGCCGACAAGATGCGCGGCAAGGCCAAACCGGCAGGCTGACCGAAAGGTCAGTTAATTGCCGCCGCAGGCTTGCCCGAGCGGGCCTGCGGGGGTAGGGTGGCCGATCCGGCCTGCCTGCCGTTCTGACCTTGGATAATCCGTGAAACCAGTCCCTCGGGCCCTTTTGCTGGTGGCCCTGGTGCTGGCGGCGATCAACCTGCGCCCCGGCATCACCTCCCTCGCCCCGCTGATCGAGCGGATCGCCACCGAGCTGTCGCTGAGCCGCAGCTTCATCAGCCTGACCACCGCGCTGCCGGTGCTGTGCATGGGCCTGCTCGCCCCCCTGGCGCCGCGCCTGGCGCTGCGCTGGGGGCTGGAGCGCACCATCGTGTTGTGCATGGCGCTGATCGCCCTGGCCCTGCTGGCGCGTCTGGCGGCGCACCAGAGCGCGGTGCTTATCGCCAGCGCCATCGCCCTCGGCGCCGCCATCGCGGTGGCCGGGCCGCTGCTGTCGGGTTTCATCAAGCGCTATTTCGCCGGGCAGATGGGCCGTGTGGTGGGCTGGTATTCCCTCGGCATGGCCATCGGCGGCGC